>CAYSMQ010000182.1:0-9548 GCA_964432035.1 uncultured Ardenticatenaceae bacterium | reverse complement strand
CTTGATTGGTATAGTAGATTTCTTCAGATCCGGTCAGACTGGAGACGTCGCTGTCCAGCGTCAGATCCATGTGATAGACGCTGGCGCCCTGTAGCTGGGGCAGACGGGCCTCTGCAGGATCCACAAGTCCCGCCTCAAACGGTCCGCGTTCCTGCCAGGACAGCTGGAAGAGGCCGGGATCGGGTACGTCCAGAGAAACTGGAGCGCCAGCAGTGGCCACCGAAGCCGTTGCCGGCGCGCTTTGCGCGTCGTCTGTGGGCGGAACGTCATCTGGGGCTGGAACATCCTCCGTAGGCGTTTGCGGCGCCGAGGTCTCTTCCAATGCGGGCGTGTCGGTTGCCACGGGTTGTGCCGTCGGCGTCGTCTCTTGTTGGCAGCCCACGAAAGCGAGCAGAACGAGGAGGAGGATTGTAAACAGCGGCTTTCTGAAAACTCGGCGCATGACAATACTCCAGCTAGAAACCGGTAAGAGGCTAGCCAGGCTAGCACGGCGCAACGGTATCACGCTGCGAGGCGCCGCGCTAGTAACAGCGTCAGGTCGTCGAACTGGGGGCGATCGCCGCTAAATTCGTGCACGGCCTGCAGCACGGCTGCCTGTACCTGGGTCACCGGTTTGTCTACATAGCCGGTGACAGCGCTGAGCAGTCGCTGTTCGCTAAACAGTTCGTCGGCCGCATTGTGGGCATCGGTAATTCCATCGGTAAACATCAGCAGCAGCTCACCCGGAGCGACGGTTGCCTGGCCCACGGTCCAGGCGGCGTTTTCCTGGATGCCCAACGGCATCCCCGTGTTCGGGAGCGCCAACGTCTGTCGCCGTCCCACGAGGTAAGGGGGGTTATGCCCGGCGTTGGCGTAGCAAAGCGTTCCGGCGCCCACGTCGAGGACGGCATAGAATACGGTAACAAAGGAGTCGTCGCTGCTATCGGTCAGCAGGCGCCGGTTAGCAGCGCTCAGTACGCGCGCGGGATCGTTGGGAAAATCGGCGGCGTAGGTGCGCAGTAAGGTGCGCGCCAGCGCCATAAACAACGCTGCGCTCATCCCTTTGTCGGCTACGTCGGCAACCATCAGAATCAGGCGGTCTCTGGCGACCTCGAAGATGTCATAGAAGTCGCCCGATGTCTGTCGCGCCGGCTTAAGCGCGGCGCTCAACTCCCAACCGGGAATGCGCGGCAGTTCTTCGGGCAAAAAACTTGCCTGCATCTGACGCGCCAGCGCCAGCTCTTGCGTCACGCGTTCCAGCGCCAAGCGCTCTCTGTAGCTGTCTAGCCGGTGCAGGACGGATGCAATTTGCGCGGCGAGCACCTGTAGCGAGGATAAAGATTCACGAAACCCGAAATGGGTGAAACGGCTGCTGGTGCGCAGGCAAATGCCGCCCAGCGGTTGGTCAGTTTCCGGGTGACGTATGGGCGCCAGCAAGACGTTTTCACCAGAGGCATGACCGCTCCACGGCAAACGCTCCCCTTTGATAAAAGCCGCCGGTTGTTTCGCCGCTTGCAGCCACTCCCACAACCGCGGATCGTAGGCGCTGGGCTCGGAGGGTAGTTCGAGCAACACCGTGCCGTCGAAAAGCCGCACTTGGGCCCGATCATAATCGAACATGCGCGGCAAGTAAGCGCCCAACGTACTCGGCAACTGCTCCCCATCGGCTGCCAATTCGATAAAGGCGCGGCCCAACTCCTCAAGCTTCTCCAATTGTCGGGAACGTTGCTCATTTAGCACTGCGGCCTGGCTCTGTCGCCGGGCCAGCAAGCTGGTCATCAACACTGCCACGATGAAGAATAAATAACCGCCGAAGGCCATTTGTGCGTAGATAGCGGCGCCCAGAATGCCAAAGATAGAGGGCACGTCTGCGAGAATGAAAAAGCGCATGATGCTTCCGCGACTCGCCGTCACCAACGGACGAACGAGGTTACCTCTCCATATCGACTGCTGCCAGAGCAACAGAAAGAGGACCGCAGCGCTAACCACAAACTCCACCAGTACGAAGGCCAGGGCCGGGCCCAACGACGGTAAGGCAAGATCCGGCAGCGGGATCTGGCCACCAAGCGAACGGTAAACAGCAAGGCCCGCAAGCAGGCTTATGATACTCGACCAAATATTGAAGAGCAGATTGCGTGTCCTGTTTGCCCGAAAGACCGGACCATCATGGCGCGGCAAAGTCGTAGCGAAAAGGGATACGCGCCCGGGATGTTGCGCCCTTATGCCGAGGGCGCCAAACATTAGAGTTGCGGATGAAACGATGACGTTTACGAGATCGCTGCTGTTATAGCTATACTTGCCCGCCTCGCGACCAATAATCTGAAAGTACGAGATGCGGCCTGCTAGCACGCTCACCGTGGTCAGGAACAAGATGAAGGGCCAATGTACAACGAACTGCGCCCAGTCCGTCGTCACGACGAGCCAGGCGCCGCTTATGAGAAGGAGCGGCAGACTGAATAGTATGAGCAGCAGCTCGGTCACAAGCGCGCTCTGCTGGTTGGCCTCAAGGGTAGACCACTGTGGCCAAATGCGCCGCGCCAGCGCTGCCGCGACGGCTTTCATGTTAGCTTTTCAACTCCAGCCAATTGCGCGCGCTGCTGACCTCGACCTTCAAGGGTACGTCCAACTCAAAGGCGCCGCTCATCGTTTCTACAACCAGGTCGCGGACGTCGTCTAGCTCCTCGTCTGGCGCTTCCAACAGCAGTTCGTCATGAATCTGCAGGATCATGCGCGCCTCATAGCCTGCTTCGCGCAAGCGCCTGTCCAGGTCAATCATGGCAATCTTGATGATATCGGCCGCCGTGCCCTGAATGGGATGGTTGATGGCTTCACGCTCCGAGCGGGCAACCATCTCGCGGTTGGCGCGAGTGCGCGCCTGAAAGATGGGGAAGTAGCGGCGTCTGCCGAGCAGCGTCTCTACGTAACCCTTCTCTCGCGCCTCACGTTTGGTGCCCGAGAGATAATCTTCGATGCCCGGGAAGCGCTCGAAATACTCCTTGATGTAGTTTTCGGCTTCGGCAAGTGTCAGGCCCGATTCGCGCGCCAGGCGATAGGGACCCATGCCGTAAATGAGGCCAAAGTTGACGTTCTTGGCAAACTGCCGCTGCTGGAACGTGACATCGTCGATATCCACGCCGTAGACGGCCGCCGCCGTGGCGCGGTGAATATCCTGATCGCGCCGGAAAGCCCGCAAGAGCGCCTCGTCCTGGCAGACGTGAGCCAGAATGCGCAACTCAACCTGCGAGTAGTCGGCCGCCAGCAGCGACCAGCCCTCGCGGGCCACAAAGCCACGTCGAATGCGCTGGCCTACCTCGCTGCGCACGGGGATGTTCTGCAGGTTGGGCGAATTGCTGGCAATGCGTCCCGTCACCGTGCCCGTCTGGTTTAGACTGCTATGGATGCGCCCCGTGTGCGGGTTGACCAACTCCGGCAGCGCGTCGACGTACGTGCCTTTCAGCTTACTCAGCTCACGATGCTCCAGAATAAGGTCGATGATGCCCGTCTCGTCCGCCTGGCGTAGGTCTTCGAGCACGCTGGCAGCCGTCGAATAGTAACCGCTCTTCGTTTTGCGCAGGCCCCGAGTGGGCAAGCTCAACGTGTCAAATAGGACCTCGCTTAGCTGCTGCGTGGAATTGACATTGAACGGCTCGCCCGCTATCTCGTAGATTGCTTTCTCTACCTGTTCCAGGCGCTCCTCAAGCTCGCGCGACATCTCGGCGAAGAAGTCGGTATCTATGGCTACCCCTTCCTGCTCGATGCGACAGAGGACGGAAATGAGCGGCATCTCGATGTCCAGGATGCGTTCCAGATTCTTATTTTCTATCTCCTTGCGCAAAGGCGGCACGAGGCGCATGGTCATGTCGGCGTCGGCGGCGCCATAGGGCGCGACCTCTTCGATGGGTAACTCGGCCATCGTCACCTGGTTCTTGCCCGTGCCGATCAACTCCGTTATCTCGGTCATTTGTACGCCAAGGCGGTGGTGGGCCAGGCCCTTGAGTGACATGAACTTGCTGGCGGGATCCGTCAGCCACTCGGCGATCATCGTATCAAATACAATCGGCTGCACATCGACGTCGTAGCGCGCCAGAATCATGGCGTCGTACTTGGCGTTGTGCGCGATTTTGCCGATATCGGGATCGGTAAAGGCGGGACGCAAAGCGTCCAGCACCGTCTCCAGCGGCAGTTGATCTTCGGCAAGGCGTCGCTCGCCTGCGAATAACGACATCTGCCCCTCAGAGACCTGTCCTTCGTCGGCCAGGTGCCCGACAGGTACATAATAGGCGCGGGGCGGCTTTACACAGAGGCAAATGCCAACTAGCTCGGCCGTCATCTTGTCCAACGAGGTCGTCTCTACATCGAAGCTGATCTCATCGGCCTTTTCCAGCTCGGCCTTCAACGCCTGCAGCTGCACCTCATCGCGCACGATGACCACGTCCGTTGGCGGCCGGTCGGCGATGTCCGGCACTTCTTCCAACGTGTCGCTCAAGCGTCCGGTCAACGAACGGAACTCCAGCTCCTGGAAAATGGACAGCACTTCCGCCGCATCATACTCCTCTGCAACGCAAGCCTGAATGTCCAACGCGACAGGCGCGTCCACCTGAATGCGCGCTAACTTTTGGCTAAGAAAGGCGCTCTCGCGCCCTTCTTCTAATTTGTTGCGAAAGCGCGTCTTTATGTCGTCGATGTGCTCGTAGATCGTCTCCAAGTCGCCATACTTCTGCAGCAGCCGTGTGGCCGTCTTCTCGCCCACGCCGTAGACGCCGGGAATATTGTCACTGCTATCGCCCATCAGCGCCTTCAGGTCCACAATCTGCGCCGGTTTGATACCGTACTTCTTTTCTACCGCCGCCACGTCATAGACTGTGGGGTTACGCTGGTAGCGGCCCGGCGGAAGCTCCACCGTCGTGTTTTCATCTACCAGCTGCAGCAGATCGCGGTCGCCGGTGATGATGTGCACGGGGACCTCCTCATCTCGCGCCATGTGCGCGATAGTGCCCAGCACGTCGTCCGCCTCGTAACCGTCAAATTCCAAGATGGGAATATTAAAGGCCTCGACCACCTGCCGGATGCGCCCGATCTGAACGTCTAGCTCGTCCGGCATCTTCTCGCGCGTCGCTTTATACTCCTCGTATAGTTCGTCACGCCCCGTCAGGCCCTGGTCAAAGGTTACCGCCAGATACTTGGGCGGATGGTCGCCCAGGAGCAGGTCCATCAAGGTGCGCGTGAAACCGTAGGTGGCATTTGTCGGCTCGCCTTTCTTCGTGGAAAAAGCATCCAGCGGCAAGGCATAAAAAGCACGATAGGCCAGTGCGTGCCCGTCGATCAGATATAATTTCTCGTTATTCATAGTGGGGAGGATCCTCTCACACGCTCGCTCATCCCTCGGCAAAAAGTGGGCGTCCGAACGTGACTTCAGTAGCCGCTCACACTCCCCTATTATAGCACATTTATTCTAATTCGTCGCCGGCGAAAAGCTTCAACTCCGCATCACTCAGGGGCAGCTCGCTCTCTGTGGCATAGAAGCCCCTGCGCCACATTTGCGCGGAAACGCCAAATTGATCCTGAATACGCTCCTCAACACCCTCTTTATAGAGACGGGCCAGCCAGCCACTGCCCCGCTGCGGTGGGCAAGTTGTTACAAGGTGTACCAGCCCGCCATCCACCTGCTGAAAGTGCAAGTTGAGACCCGCCTCCTCCGCCACATCATACAAGGCGGTGGAAACCGCCGCGCGCATCGCCGCCGGCATGGGTCGCCGTGGCTGAAAAATGAGCGCGAACGAGCGCTGATCAGTTTCTACCGGGGGACGTTGCTCCGGCGCCACTGGCGGTTCTTCGCCCTCCGCGCGCCGCTGCACGTCGGCGCCCACCAGCTCACGCGCAAGCTCATCGGCGGCTCGCCGTAATTTGCCGACGTGATAGTCGGGCTTCACAGCCAGCGTCAGAAGATGGTTACGGTGTAGGGGGCGTGTGAAGAGCAAGAGGTCGGAGGTGCGATCGGGCGGTCGGATGAACTGCAGTAGCGCCGTGCTCTCGTCTCGCCAGGTTAGTCCAATGCGCCGCACAATAGCGGTGGTCTGTTGCCCGGTTAAAGAACCTGCCGAGGCAATGATTTCTCCATATGAGAGCACCACACCACCGACGATCTTCTCGCCGGTTACAATGGCTTCCAGGGCGCGGCGCAGCCTATCATCGTCATCCTCTTCTGCCTCTATCGCCGGCAACGGTTCGGAGACAATCGTTTCTTCAACCGCTGCCGCCACACTGGTGACCTGCGTGTCGGCGACAGACGATTCTGGTCCCACATCGAGCACCGTGTCGTCGTCGGGTGACACCGTTTCCTTCACTGCATCGCCGAGGATATCCTGTAACCCTGCCTCCGGCGCATCCGTAAAAACGACGCCGCGGAGATCCTCAGCGTCAAGGGCCGCCACGTCCACCGGCTCTCCCGGCATGATAGCCGCCAGATCCAGCTCTGGTTGCATCGCGTGCAGCGCCTGTCGCGCCGAGAGAACGTCGGCGCCGGGAATGAAGGCCAGATCAAATGGTTCTTGTGCGATAAGCAAACAGGCTTCGCGTACAGTTGCCGCCCTGGAAACAGAAAACTCACCTCTGGCTTCGATGGCCTCGGACAGTTTTCGATTTTGCTCCTCGTCCGATTCGACAACCAAGACTCGCTTCATTGTTCCCCTGTGAGGTATTGGGGTTGCTAGAGCATCTTCAGTGGGATCGAGTCTGTCGCCCTACCCGCCGGAACAACGTCTTTCACGTCGGCCGGTTTTCCGGACATACTCCATGCCCCGGTGTGCGTCACCAGCACGTCCACCATCTTGCCTCGAAGTTTGCGATCGTCCTCAAAGAAGACTAACTTACCGCGCGGTTCGCGACCATACCAGCGCTTCTTGCGCTTGCCTTCGACTAGCACGGGAACCGTCTGGTCCAGGTACTCGCGCATCTTCTCTTCAGAGATGCGCTCATTAAGTTCTTCCAACAATTCGAAACGGCGCCACTTTTCTTCTTCGGGTACGTTGTTATCCATGTTACGCTGGCTGACCGTGCCCTTGCGCGGACTGTAGCGCGCCAGATGCAGCTTCTCCAGCTGTAACTCCTCGAGCAGATCGTACGTTCGCCGGAACTGCTCTTCGGTCTCCCCGGGGAAGCCCACGATGATATCACAGTGCACGGCGGCGTCGGGAATGATGTCCCGGATGCGGGCCACCAATTGGCGATATTGATCGGCCGTGTAGCCGCGACGCATGTTCTCCAGCACCTCGTCGTCGCCGGCCTGCACCGGCACTTCGATCTGGGGCATGACGCGCGGCAGATCGCGCACGGCGTATAGGATACGGTCGCTCAAATAGTTTGGATGACTGGTCAGGAAGCGGATGCGCTCCAGGCCCTCGACATCGTGTGCGGCATGCAGGAGATCGGCAAGATCTGGCCCGTCGGGCACGTCGTAGCCATAGCGGTCCACAATCTGACCCAGCAACATGACTTCTTTGACGCCCTGCTGTACCAACGAACGCGCTTCGGAAACGATGGCGCCTACCGGACGGCTGCGCTCTTTGCCTCGCTTCTGCGGAATAATGCAGAAGGTGCAGGCGTGCGAACAGCCGTACACAATTGAGATGGGCGCGGCGACCATGTGACCACGCTGGTGCATGGGCAGGATCACCTCGCCGTCCTGATACAGGTGGCGCTGCGCCGTGCCGTCCTGCTCCACGTTCAGCGCGTCGGACTGCATCAGGTGCGAAATCAGCGGCGAGCCGTCGCTGGCCGGCTCCATGAACACGTCTACAAAGGGAAACGTCTCTTCTAGATGCTCGTTGCCGCGCACGCCAACTACACAGCCCATCACGGCAATAGTTTTGTCCGGGTGGTCATCTTTTAAAGGCCGCAATGCGTGCAGCTTGTTATAGGCCTTATCTTCCGACTGCTGGCGCACGGTGCACGTCTCGAGGACGATGACGTCGGCATCTTCAGCGCGCGAGGTGGAACGGTAGCCATATTTCTCCAGACGCGTGGCGACACGCCGCGCGTCGGCGTAATTCATCTGGCAGCCGGTTATCCAAAAGTGGTACTTCTTTTCTTGCATAACAGTACTTAGTTGAGTTTACCGATAAAAATCGATTCGGTCAGGTAAAAAGTGATTGTATCTCCCTGGAAAATAGGCGTCAAAAACTCTAACACGAGCTCTGGCGCCTGAACCAGCATGGCGCGCAAGCGCACCACGTCGTCGGGAGCCACACCGCTGCGGGCCACGTACTCGGCGAAATCGATGGCTTTCTTGTCCGACTCTTCGTGCTGCACGGCAAAACCCGCGTCGTAGAAGTGCCGGCGCCACTCATCAATGGTCTGGTGGCGCACGTGGCTGGGATCGCGTAACTTCTCGAAGGCATTAATGTAGCGGCCCGCCTCTTGCTGTAAGCGCGCCTTCTTGCCACGGCGGTTGCTACCGGGCACGACGTTGTCGCTCACCGCAATTAAGCCACCCGGACGCAGGATGCGCGCCGCCTCGCGCACAAAGGCGCCGACGTCGGGAAAGTGGTGCGCCCCCAGACGGCAGGTAACAAGGTCCAGCGCACCGTCGGGGAACGGTAAGCCTTCGGCATCGGCGACGGTCGCGCTCACGTTTGGCAGATCGCGTTGCAGCGCCAACTCTTGCGCCTTTATCGCCATCGGCAGTGTCAGATCGCTGGCAACGACGTGACGCACGCGCGGCGCGAAGGTGTGGGCCGTGTGGCCCGCGCCGGTGGCTACATCCAAGACAATCCACTCTTTTTGCGGTGCAGTCAACTCTACTAAACGACGCAGGCTTTCACCTTTGGCGTGCACCGCGCTGTGGGCATAGGCGCCGGCCTTGTCGCCAAATTGCTGTTGAACCCGCTGCTTCTCTATGGCGCTCATCAGATTACGTTGTACTCCTGAACCAAACGCCCCTCTTCAAAGCGCCCGTAGTCCAGCATGGAGATATCCAGCGTCGTGGGCACTCCCTCTAAGATGTATTCTGCCGTGAGCAGTCCGGCGACCGGACCATGCATGAAGCCGTGCCCGCTGAAACCAGTGACCACGTAGTAGCCCGCGACGTGCGGCACGGGGCCGATGATGGGGTGCGCGTCCGGCGTCACTTCATAGAGCCCGGCCCAGTGTGATTGTAATCCGGCTCGCTCTAGTAGAGGCAAGCGCTCGATGGCCTTTTCCATGTGCACCAGCTCCCAATCCTCGTCCACCCGCTCGTCAAAACCCGGCTCTTCGTGCGGGTTGGACATGCCCGTCAGCAGGCCATCGCCTTCCGGATGGAAGTAGAGGCTCTGGGCGAAATCGATGACGAATGGGAAATCAGGCGCCAGATCAGGCAGTGGCGTGGTGGTCAGCATCTGGCGGCGCAGCGGTACGACGGGTAGCGGCGCGCCGGCTGTCTTGCTGATAGGAGCCGCCCAGGGGCCGGCGGCGTTGACAACGACATCGCAGGCAATGGCGCCTTGAGTAGTTTCCACACCACTGATGCGCCCACCGTCCACGCAAATAGCGGTCACCTCGACGTCTGTGAAGGCGCTGACACCTTCGCGCCG
>CAYSMQ010000181.1:9217-9580 GCA_964432035.1 uncultured Ardenticatenaceae bacterium | reverse complement strand
CGAGGTCGAGTTTCCTTCGAACGCCTACCCCTGGCTAAGCCTGGAACGCCTGGGTGTGGAAGCGCGGCTGGTACCGGCACTCAATGGTGGACTGACTCTAGAAGCCCTTGCTCCTCTAGTTGACGATCGCACGCGGGTAGTTTCAGCAAGCGCGATTCAGTTTCTGAGCGGACATCGCACGAATCTGAAGGCGATAGGCGCCTTTTGCAAAGAGCGGGACATCATATTTGTGGTGGATGCCATACAGGCGGCGGGTCATATACCCATAGACCTGCAGGCTATGAATATTGACGTCCTCGCCAGCGGCGGGCAAAAGTCCTTGCTAGCAGCGCCGGGCGCCGGTTTCATGTACGTTCGGGAAGG
>CAYSMQ010000181.1:8060-9207 GCA_964432035.1 uncultured Ardenticatenaceae bacterium | reverse complement strand
TGTGTGCGGGCAGCTGCGTCCGTTGCCCATCGGACCCAATGCCACGCAGGATTTCCTGCACTGGCTGGACTATGATCTGACGCCGATGCCGGGCGCGTCGCGTTTTTCGATGGGGACGTGGAACGTCGTGGGTTGGATAGGGCTAGCGGACAGCATCAGCCTGCTTCAGGAAATGGGTCTGGAGAATATCGACCGGCATACCGTCGGGCTGGCGGCGGAAGCGATCGCCATGCTGGAGCGATTGGGGTTTGAGGTGATTACGCCGCCGGGCCATGGACCGATTGTGACGTTCCGCTCGGGACTGAGCGTGGAGAAGACGGAGTCGTTGGTAAGCTTCCTCTCCGACAATCACGTCACGGTGGTGCGGCACCTGGACGCCAGCGGCGAGCCACACGTGCGTCTGTCGTTCCATGCTTATAACACCGGCGAAGAGCTGCACTGTTTTGAGTCGATTTTCAAGCAGGGGCTGGATCAGGTCTCTTAGCGTACAGGGCCGACTTACGGGCGGGGACGACTAAAGTCGTCACTACAAACGAGACGGGTAACTACATGGCGTAGATAGCCGGCTCCTGGTCGGCGTGGCTCTCCCACCAATCGCGTATGCGGCCACCGATTGGACGGTCGACGTATTTCTCGGCAAGAGCGACTGCGTCCCAAAGCTTAGCGAAGTCGACGCCGGTGCCGAGCCCCATCTTATAGGCGAGGAAGACGAGGTCTTCGGTGGCCAAATTACCGGCAGCGCCGGGAGCGAAGGGGCAGCCGCCGAGACCACCAACGCTGCTGTCGAAGATGCGCACGCCGGCGGAGAGGGCGGCGGTGGCGTTTGCCAGGCCCAGGACCTGTGTGTCGTGCAAGTGTACGGCGAGCCGCAGCATATCGGTGTGGCGGCCGATCTCTTCTAGAAGCCGGCCCACGTTGAGCGGATCGGCGTGACCGATCGTGTCGGCGATAGAAAGTTCGTCAATGCCCAGATCCCACAGGCGGCGGGCGTAGGCTACTGCTTTGCGTGGCGGTTGCGCGCCTTCGAAGGGGCAGACCCACGCGGTCATCAAATAGGCGCGGACCCAAACGCCGTCGCCGGCGGCACGCTGAACGAGGCGTTGCACAATGTCAAAGGCCTCAGCGGTGGACATGCGGGTATTGCGCT
>CAYSMQ010000181.1:7228-8050 GCA_964432035.1 uncultured Ardenticatenaceae bacterium | reverse complement strand
CATATGTCGACAACCGGCTTCGTAGGCGCGATCGTATCCTTTCTCGTTGAGCACAAGGGCGGTGAAGGTGACGTCGGACGCGTCTTCCGAGCGTAAGAGTGGCGGCATGAGCTCATCTGCGTCGGCCATCTGGGGCACGGCGCGGGGGTGGACGAAGCTGGCGGCTTCGATGTAGGTGAGGCCGGCGCTGACGAGGGCGTCAATTAGCTCCAGTTTCTGCTCGGTAGAGAGATGCGTGGACTCGTTCTGCAGACCATCACGCGGACCGACTTCGTAGATGCGCAGAAAGTTGTTCATGATGCAGGGCGGTGCTGGCGCAGCAGGTCTGTCAGGCGCGAGACAACCATGTCCAGGGCAACTTTGTTAAGGCCGCCACGGGGAATGATAATGTCGGCGTAGCGCTTGCTGGGTTCGACGAATTCCAGATGCATGGGACGGACGGTATCGAGGTACTGTTTGACGATGGAATCGAGTGTCCGGCCTCTTTCGTTCATGTCGCGCGCCAGGCGGCGGATGAAGCGCACGTCGGGGTCGGTATCGACGTAAACTTTGATATCCATCAGGTCGCGCAGCTGACGATGCGTGAAAATCAGAATGCCTTCGATCAGAATGATAGGGCTGGCCTGCACGCGCTTCGTGTCTGACAGGCGTAAATGTTGTGTGAAGTCGTAGATGGGAACTTCGACGGATTTGCCTTGCAGGAGTTGCCGGACGTGTTGGACGAGGAGATCCGTTTCCAAAGACTGGGGATGATCGTAATTAAGCTGCGCGCGGTCCTCGAGAGGCAGCTGACTCATGTCTCGATAGTAGGCATCGTGAGCC
>CAYSMQ010000181.1:0-7218 GCA_964432035.1 uncultured Ardenticatenaceae bacterium | reverse complement strand
CGGTCCGCGCCCACGCGCTGCAGGATGGTCTGCGCCACGGTCGTTTTGCCAGAGGCGGTCCCGCCTGCCACGCCGAAGACAACTGGTCGTGCTTCTTTCATAGGCTGTCGTTTCTGTGGTTCGCGTCCGCCTCTAATCTTATCATTTACGCGGGTGAATGCGAAGAAACGAGCCGCCGGCGCCTTGCAAGTGAAGAAGTAAGTGTGCGAGGAGGATGAAAGGAGCCACCGATGGGACTTGAACCCATAACCTATCGCTTACGAAGCGATCGCTCTGCCAATTGAGCTACGGTGGCCAGTGCATCCCAAATTATAGCAGTGCGAGAAGCTGGAGACAACTCTTCTGTGCTATGCTTATGATAGTATTATGGTTGGTGCAGGGTACGAAAACTGGAGGTTAGGCCATGGTGCGAGAGGAGAATGGCAATGGCGTCGACTGGCGCAAGTTTGCGCGGGGAATGATGGTGTTTCTCATGGCGCTGGTCCCGATTGCGGCGCTATTATGGGCTGTGCTGAGTACCGAGCCTGAGGCGGTTTGTGGGAGCTGGTGGTATGGTGTGCTGTTGCCGCTGCTGATTGCGGGTGTTCATGGTGGTCGGCGCACACCGTAGCAATGTGCTGGGGCTTACAGGGATCCTTTCAGCCTCCGGTAAAGATTGACAGGCGACTGGGGCGCCTGTAATATGTTGGCACGTCGTGCACGCGGCGTTTTTACAATTGAATATGGGCAAACAGCAGCGCACGGGCCCTGTCGCAGACAGGGTTGACGAGGTGGAGGTTTCTCACCACTTGGTGAGGGTCCGTCCCAGACGGGGCGGAGATCGAATTATCAGCGGATGCCTCCAGGGCCGGCCACGGTCCTATGCTTTGCCCCGACAGAAGAGGTCCTACAAAACGGTGGGGTAACCTGCCGCACAAAGCGGGCTTCGGTGGCCATAACGTCCCGATGGGGGCGCTATGTTACGTAAGGGGCGTCCCCCATGACTCACACAACTGGATGGGACCGCCCACAGGTCGACGGTGCGAATGTGGCCCTGCCAGGCACGCCTGGTCAATGTTGGCTATCCTGTGCAAGGTACCACTATGCAACTACCGGCCTGCATCATCATTTACATGGAGGTTTTCAAATGTGTGGTATTGTCGGTTATATTGGTGAGCGACAGGCACCGTCGGTTGTGCTAAGTGGTCTAAAGCGTTTGGAGTACCGGGGGTATGATTCGGCGGGCTTGGCCGTGTTACAGCAGAACGGGCACATCGCCATCAGGCGAGACAAGGGGAAGCTGATCAACTTAGAAGAGATGGTGCAAAACTCGCCATTGCGGGGGAAGGTGGGCATTGGGCACACGCGATGGGCGACGCATGGCAAGCCTAACCAACGCAACGCGCACCCGCACGTGGGCATGAAGGAACGCGTGGTGGTTGTGCACAATGGTATTGTGGAGAATTTCATGTCCCTGCGCGAGGAGCTGGAAGCGGAGGGCGTGAATTTTGCCTCGGAGACTGACACGGAAGTGATCGTGCAATTGCTGGAGCGGTTTGTGGAGTCCGGCCTCGATCTGGAGGAGGCCGCTCGGCGCACGTTCCGGCGCCTAGAGGGCTCAAACGCGGTGGTTGCCATGGGCGTGGACGAGCCTGATCGCCTGATTTGCGCGCGACTGGGGAATGCGGGGGGCATTACGCTGGGAATCGGCGATGGCGAGATGTTTATCGCTTCGGACATTCCGGCGATCCTGGAGTACACGCGAGAGATGGTCTTCTTGGAGAACCGGCAGATGGCGGTCGTTTCGCAACACGGGTACCAGGTGCTGACGCTGGAGGGCGAGCGATTGGCGCCGGAAGTACATAACATCGCCTGGGATCCGGTCAGCGCGGTGAAGGGTGAGTATAAACACTTCATGCAGAAGGAGATATTCGAGCAACCACGGGCGCTGATCGACACCCTGAGCGGGCGGGTGGATTTTGAAGCAGGGAGGGTAGAGCTGCCGGAGATGAACCTGACGCCGGAACTGGTGCGGGGGCTACGTAAGATCTATATATTGGCCTGCGGAACCAGCTATTATTCGGGTCTGGTGGGCAAGTATATGATCGAGTCGCTGGCGCGGGTGCCTGTTGAAGTCGCCTATGGCTCGGAGTTTCGTTATTACGACCCAATCATTGAGCCGGGCACGGCGGTGATTTGTATTACGCAGTCGGGCGAGACGGCGGATACGCTGGCGGCGTGCGAACTGGCGCGCGAGCAGGGAGCGACGTTGTGGGCTATCGTCAATGTGATCGGTAGCCAGGCGATGCGCATGTCTGACGGCTACATCGCCATGAAGGCCGGGCCGGAAATTGGCGTGGCGAGTACAAAGGCCTTTGTGACGTCGATGGTCGATCTATTCATGCTGGCCTGTGTGCTGGGCGAGATGCGGGGAATGTTGTCGCCGGATCAGCTGCGCCAATGCGTCGACGGGCTGGCGCACCTGCCTAATCTGGCAGGGCGGGTGCTGGATAATGATGACGCTTACCAGGCGTTGGCCAATAAATATTACCGGGCCGATAACTTTTTGTACCTAGGGCGAGGCATTAACTTCCCCATCGCGTTGGAAGGGGCGCTGAAACTGAAAGAAATCAGTTATATCCACGCCGAGGGCTATCCGGCTGGCGAGATGAAGCACGGCCCCATTGCGCTCATTGACGATGCCGGTTGTGGCTATTGTGACCAAGGATCACGTATACGAGAAAATGGTGAGCCAGGTGGAACAAGCGCGAGCGCGCGGCGGACAGGTCATCGCGCTGGCAACAGAGGACGACGATGTGATCGGCGACAAGGCGCAAGATGTGATCACGGTTCCTTTTGCGCCGCCATTGCTGGCGCCGGTTGTCAACGTGATGCCTTTGCAATTGCTGAGCTATCATATTGCGGTGCGGCGCGGTTGTGACGTGGATCAGCCGCGGAATTTGGCGAAGAGTGTGACGGTGGAGTAGCGAGCCGTGGCTTATCTGGTGACGGCTGCAACCGTTGCGAAACGTAGCGAATGAAGAAATCGGATGTCTTCGCTTATCCTATTGTGAAAGTAGCAGGCTGAGAGACATCCGATTTCTTGCATGTTGCGGGTCCTCTTGATTAATCGACAGGCTCGGGCAAGGTACAATATAATCCGACGCAACTTAACCAGTTGGCGAGGCCGATAGAGGACAGGCGAATGGGGTCTGAGGCAGTGAGTAGCGAGCGACAGCGGGTGATTCGCACGCCGGACCAGCGGCTGCGGGTTTTTGTTAGCTCGACGTTGCGGGAAATGGCGGACGAGCGGGAGGCGGCGCGACGGGCCATCGAGAGTCTGCGTATGAGCCCAATCTTGTTTGAGCTGGGTGCACGGCCGCACCCGGCGCAGGACCTGTACCGCTCCTACCTGGCCCAGAGTCATATTTTCATCGGCCTCTACTGGCAGCAATACGGTTGGGTGGCGCCGGATATGGAGATTTCGGGGCTGGAAGATGAGTACCGCCTGGCGGCGGCGCTACCGAAGCTGATTTATATCAAGACGCCGGCGTCCGATCGGGAGCCCGCTTTGCACAAGCTGCTACAGGACATAAAGAGCGATAGCGAGGTCTCCTATAAGTATTTCTCGACGAGCGAGGAGTTACGGGACCTGATTGCCAATGATCTGGCCCTGCTGCTCACCGAGCGCTTCGAACAGAGCGAGGCGCCGGGTATGGTGGCGGCGCCGGGCATGGAAGAAGTAAGTTCACCAGGCTCACGCGCACGCCTTCCGCTGTTGCCGACGCAGTTAATCGGCCGTGAGGAGGAGCTGCAGCAGCTTTGCGAGTTGCTGCTGGACGAGAACACTCGGCTCGTGACGTTAACCGGCGCAGGTGGTGTGGGCAAGACGAGTCTGGCGCTGGCAGTTGCGTCGGATGTTGCAGAGGCGTTCCAAGGGGACGTCTATTGGACGCCGTTGGCGGCGATTAATGATGCGGGTCTGGTAATCTCGGCAGTGGCCAAAACGCTGGACGTGTCTGAGCGCGCGGGTACGACACTGCTGGAGAGCGTGAAAGGGTACCTGCAGGAACGTGTGACGCTTCTGGTGCTTGACAATTTCGAACAGGTGCTGGACGCGGCGCCGGTCGTCGGCGAACTGCTGGCAACGTGTCCGGGCCTGACCGTACTGGTGACCAGTCGGGCCGCGTTACAGCTGCGGGCAGAAAGGGAGTTTGTATTGTCTCCGCTGGCCTTGCCAGAGGAAGCTGAGCTCACGGTTGAGCGCGTATGGAAGAACCCCGCCGTGGCGCTATTTGTGGAGCGGGCGCAGGCGGCAGCTCCCTCCTTCGAGCTGAACGCCGACAACGTGGCGGCCGTGAGCGAGATTGTGCGGCGGCTCGACGGTCTGCCACTGGCGATTGAGCTGGCGGCGGCGCGTATCAAGTTGCTCTCGCCGCAAGGGATTCTGGAACGGCTCGCATCTCGATTGAGCTTGTTGACGGGGGGCGCGCGCGATTTGCCGGCGCGACAGCGGACGCTGCGACATGCGATTGCCTGGTCCTACGAACTGCTCGACGACGAATTGCAACGGTTGTTTCGACATCTAAGCGTGTTTGCCGGAGGGTTTACGCTGGCGTCGGCCGAGGCTGTTTGTGGCGCGGGGGATGGCTTGGAGGTGATGAGTGGGGTCCAGTCATTGTTGGATCACAGCCTCTTGCGCAGCGAGCCCGGGGGATCCGAGCGGCGGTATATCATGTTGCAGACGATCCGCGAGTACGCGCGAGAAGCGCTTGAAGCTTCAGGCGAAGCTGCCGGCATACTGGAACGACACGCGCATGTGTTTGCCTCGCTGGTTGAGGAGGCATGGCCCAGAATGTTTTCGGGGACCGGCGAGGCGTGGTTGGACCGGCTGGAGGCGGACTACGGCAACGTGCGGTTGGCTCTAGAGTGGCATCATGAACACGGTCGCAGTGGGATGGGCCACAAGATGATCGTTTACCTAGTGTGGTTCTGGTACCGGCGCGCCTACCTGGACGACGGACGCCTGTGGTACGAGCGAGCGTTAGCTCAAGAGGAGGCTGATGGGGACGACGTAACAGAGTCATTGCTGGTGGGCCACGCGGGCTCAATAGCAATGTGGCAGAGTGATTTTGAAACGGCGCAACGCTTGCTTGACAAGAGTATTGAATTGCTGCGCCCGCTGGGCGAGGGAATCGAATTGGGTGACGTTTTGTTCACACGTGGAGCGCTTGCCGTTAACCAGGGCGATGACGAGAGGGCCGTCGCCGTGCTGGAAGACACTCAGCGCATCATGCAGAGGGTAGGGCAGGCCTGGTTTGAAGCGATGATCTCCTTGCATCTGGGCAACGTGGCCCTGAACCAGGACGACGTGGAGGCGGCGCGACGGCTCATGAACAATACTCTGAAGACAGGCAAGCGGGTAGGTGACCGTTGGGTGGTGGCCTCGGCGATTAATAACCTGGGTGAAATTGCGCGGTACGAACAGAAGCTCGATGACGCGGAGGGCCATTATGAAGAAAGTCTGGCGTTATTCCAAAGCGTAGGGTCGACGCCGGATGTGGCGCGCGCCTATCACAGTTTGGCAACGGTCGCGATAGCGCGCGGTAACTATGCAGAAGCCGCAACGTTGCTACAGCAAAGCCTTGGACTCTACCGGCAAGTTGGTGTGAAGCGCGGCGTTGTGGAGTGCGTTAACGCCGCGGCGGCGCTGGCGGCAGCGACGGACAATCCAGAAGCGGCAGCACAGTTGGCGCTTGCCGCTCAGCAGGGTTTTGCAGCTATAGGTGCAGGTATCTGGCCGGCGGATCGGCGCGACGTGGCGCGCATCTTTGCAAAAAAGGGCGTCGGTATCGACGATGGCGCGGGTGCGATGAGTGATTTAGAAGCCGCGTTAGACGGGTCGCGGCGATTGTTCGAAGAATTAGTCGAGGCCAACAACTGACAGATCTTTGAAACCCCTTAGGGCTGTTTGACGCTAGTCTGCAGCTTCGACTCGGGCCATGAGTCCGTAGAAGCCCTCGGACATCGTAGGGTGGACGTAGATGACGCGACGCATAATGGTGTAGGGGGCATTGGCGCGCATGAGGGTGGCAATGTTTTGTACGAGTTCGCCTCCGCCGTCGCTGAGAATGGCAGCGCCGAGGACAAGGTCAGTGTCGGCATCGACGACGACTTTCATCATGCCGGCTGTTCGTCCTGTTTCGATAGCGCGGGCGACGGACGAAGTGGGTAATGTGCCGATCTTAAGACGATATCCCTGGTCGCGGGCCTGCTTTTCGGTGAGCCCTACGCGGCCCAGTTCAGGATCGGTGAAGAGGGTGTAAGGGATAATGCGGCCTTCCGTGGTGCGCGAGCCGTCGCCGAATAGATAGTCAAGAATGACGAGGTGGTCGTCGTAAGAGACATTTGTAAAAGCGGGACCACCTTTGACGTCTCCGAGGGCCCAGACGCCGGGAGCGCTGGTCTGCAGGCATTCGTTTACGGAGATATGACCCCTGTCGTCTGTCTCAACGCCGGCAGCCGGTAAGTTGAGGGCGGCGGTATTGGGTACGCGTCCGGCGGCGAGCAAGAGGTGGCTGCCATGCAGCGTAGTGGTCGGCCCATCGTCCATATCGACGGTCAGAGTAATTTCTTTGCCGGCGCCAGAGACGTTTGTGGCCTGGGCGTCGAGCAAGATTGATATCCCTTCCTCCTCTAATATGCCTTGCAGCTCACGGGCCACGTCCTCATCTTCCCGCGTCATCAGCTGAGCGCCACGCTGAACGATGGTGACCTGGCTGCCGAAGCGGCGAAACATCTGCCCGAATTCTAGACCCAGATAGCCGCCGCCCAGAATCAGAAGGTGCTGCGGTAGCGACTCAAGGTCCATGATATTGAGATTGGTGTAGTAAGGAACCTTGGCCAGGCCCGGTAGATCGGGTACGCGAGGGCTAGAGCCCGTGTCAATGAAAATATGTTCGGACGTGAGTTGACGGCCGCTGATCTCGACAAGGCCGGGGCCCACGAAGCGGCCGACGCCACGGATAAGGTCAAGTGTGGGGCGCTTATCGACGTGTTTTTGCTGGCCAGCACGCATGTCGCCCACAATCTTGTTCTTGCGCTGCACGATCCGGGCCAGATCCACGGAGATCTCTCCCGTGTTCACACCAAATTGCGCCGCGTTGCGCGCGCGATGTGCCAGGTGGGCGCTGGCAAGCATGGTCTTGGTGGGTGTGCAGCCGTAGTTAATGCAGGAGC
>CAYSMQ010000180.1:0-9605 GCA_964432035.1 uncultured Ardenticatenaceae bacterium | reverse complement strand
TGGTGCGCACGACATATGCCTCGTACGCCGTGGAGCTACTTGATCGCTTCACGCCAGACGAGGATCGCAATTTACAACTCTATGACCTGTTGTCGGATATGTTGCGCTGGCTGGCGACGAGTGACAATCTGCTGCTGGCAGCGCGCTATTATGAGCTGCACTTGCTTTCGCTGCTGGGATACCGGCCGCAGCTCTTTCAGTGTGTGAATTGTGGTGAGAGCATCGAAGAGCAGAACCAGTACTTCAGCGCCGAGCTGGGCGGGCTTTTGTGCCCCAGCTGCCGGCGCGCGGACGGAAAGGCGATTGAGGTTTCGGCGGCGGCGGTGAAGGTGTTGCGTTTTCTGCAAACGCGACAATGGACGGCAGCGGCGAAATTGCGGCTGCGCCGCGACTTGCACACAGAGTTAGAAGAGGCGATGTATTACTACTTGACCTATATTCTGGAACGCAACCTGAAATCTGCCGACTTTTTGCAGCGGTTGCGGCGTGAAGCGCGCCTTTTTGCACCGAAAGAGACAATTGAAGACCGTGAGAACGGCGACACTGACATTATGGAAGCAAGGAATATCGAATGAGTGAACCGTTGACGTTTCAGGACGTCATTTTGCGATTGTTGGATTTCTGGAAAGAGCAGGGGTGCCTGGTGTGGCACCCGCACAACGTGCAGGTGGGCGCGGGAACAATGAACCCGGAGACCGCCCTGCGCGTCCTGGGTCCGGAACCATGGAATGTCGTCTACATCGAACCCAGCATCCGCCCCGACGACGGGCGTTTTGGCGATAACCCCAACCGCATGCAGCAACATTACCAGTTGCAGGTCATTTTGAAACCCGATCCGGGCAATCCACAGGAACTGTACTTGAAGAGCCTGGAGGCTATCGGCATCGACGCGCGCGAGCACGACATTCGCTTCGTGGAAGATAACTGGGAGAGTCCCGCGCTGGGCGCCTGGGGCCTGGGCTGGGAAGTGTGGCTAGATGGACAGGAGATCACGCAGTTTACCTATTTCCAGCAGACCGGTGGGCTGGACCTGGATCCCGTCGCCGTGGAGCTCACTTATGGCCTGGACCGCATTGTGCTTGCTTTGCAAGACGTCGATGCGGTATGGGACATTGACTTCGGCTCCGGCGTGCAATACGGTGACGCCCTGTTGCAGAAAGAGATCGAACATTGCAGGTATTACTTCGACGTTGCCGACGTCGACGCGCTGCGCACCCTGTATGATATCTATGAGCGTGAGGCGGAGCGCTGTCTGGAGGCCGATCTATTGGCTCCTGCACACGATTACAACTTGAAGTGCTCGCACATTTTCAACGTCATGGACACGCGCGGCGCGATCGGGGTCACAGAGCGCGCGCAATATTTCCGGCGCATGCGTAATGTGGCCCAACGCCTTTCAGAGCAATACGTTGCCCAACGCGCTGCCCTGGGCCACCCTTTCAAAGACAACCCAACCTGGCAAAATGGCCTCAAAGACGTTGCAACGCCGCAGGTCTCCAATCTCCAATCTCCAATCTCCAATCTTCAATCCCCAGCCCCATTCCTTCTCGAACTGGGCGTTGAGGAACTGCCGGCAGACGATCTATCTGCGGCAATCGTCCAGTTGAAGCGGGCTATGTCCGAACTGCTAGACGAGCTACGTCTGGCGCATGGGGCCATTGACGTGCAGGGAACGCCGCGGCGGCTGGCGGTGATCGTCGACGCGTTGGCGCCACAACAGGACGACCTGGAGACGGTAATGAAGGGGCCTCCGGCGGATCGCGCCTTTGACGATGACGGCAGACCTACGCGCGCAGCCGAAGGGTTCGCGCGTAGTAAGGGCGTCGACGTGGAGCAGCTTCGTATCGTGGAAGAGGGTGAGAAGCGATACGCGGCAGCGACGGTGCACGAGGCCGGTCGCCCGGCGTGTGAGGTGCTGGCCGAAGCGCTGCCGGGTCTGGTGAGCGACATTCGATTTGATAAGAGTATGCGCTGGAACGATAGCAACGTCGCCTTTAGCCGTCCATTGCGCTGGATCGTGGCAATGCATGGCGAGCAAGTCGTTCCTTTCAGTTTTGCAGGTGTGCATAGTGGAAAGACCAGCCGGGGCCTACGGCCCTATGGCTCGCCTCCGATCAAGGTCGACAGCGCCGAGAATTACGAACAGTTGATGGCGGCAAACGGAATCGTGGTCGACGTCGAAAAGCGCCGCAGCATCATTGCCGCCAACGCGGAGCAACTGGCGACCGAAAAAGGAGGGTCCATTGCCCACGACGCGGCGCTACTGGCGGAGGTGGCAAACCTTGTGGAACGGCCAACGCCGTTTGTTGGTGATTTTGAAGAGCGATTTCTAGAGTTGCCGGCTCCTGTGCTGGTCGCGGTTATGAAGAAGCACCAGCGTTATTTCCCGGTGCAGAAAAACGAGGAGGAGCTTCTGCCCTACTTTGTGGCGGTGCGCAACGGCAACCGGGAACATCTGGACGTCGTTATTAACGGCAACGAGCATGTCATCGGCGCGCGTTTCGCCGACGCAGAATTCTTCTACCGGCAGGATACGCGCAAAGAACTCGGCGATTTCTTACCAGAACTTGACATGCTTACATTTCAGTCAGATCTGGGCTCGATGCTGGAACGCGTGCGGCGACTGGAGAAGTTGACGCCGCGGATTGCCGAAATGCTGGGACTGAGTGAAGAGGAAACGGCTCAGGCCATACGCGCGGCGGCGCTCTCTAAGGCCGATCTGGCAACCAGCATGGTCGTAGAAATGACGTCGCTACAGGGCATCATGGGCGGTCATTACGCTCGCCTGAGCGGGGAAGCGGAGCCGGTGGTGAGAGCCATTTCGGAGCAGTATGAGGCCATCAGCGAGACGCGTGAGGGGATGGCGCTGGCGCTGGCTGACCGGTTGGACAGTCTCATGGGCCTCTTCGCCGTGGGTCTGTCGCCTACTGGCTCAAACGATCCCTTTGCCCTCCGCCGCGCCGCCATTCACATCGTAGAGAACCTGATTGCCAATGAGCAGCCATTTGATCTGCGCGAGGGGCTGGCGGCGGCGGCCGAGTTGTTGCCGGTCAACAGTGATGAAGAAACGAGGACGCAGGTCCTGGCGTTCATCGCGGGCCGGCTCGAGGCGCTATTACGCGACCAGGGACTGCCGGCGAACGAGGTTCGGGCCGTGTTGGCCGAAAAAGCGCACGATCCCTTTGCTGCGGCGCGCGGTACACGGGAACTAGCCCAGGCCACGTCGCGGGAAGATTGGGAAGAACTGCTAGATTCCTACGCGCGTTGTGTGCGTATTACCCGGGACGTAGCCGAACGTTATCCTTTGCGCGCACAGGCATTTCGCACCGCGGCGGAGAAAGAGCTATTGGCAGCGTGCGTCGATGCCGAAGGACAAAAGGATGGCACAGTGCCCACGCTGGTGGCGTCGCTGGAAAGCTTGCAGCCGGCCATCGACCGCTTCTTCGAGGAAGTGCTGGTCATGGACGAGGATGACGCCGTGCGCGAGAATCGCCTGGCGCTGCTGCAAGGCGTAACCCAGCTAACGGAAGGCGTAGCCGACCTGTCAAAGTTGGAGGGCTTCTAGGAGCGCATAGGCTGCCACCGACCGATCGTGGGACGCGGCCTAACGCTAGATCACTTCTTGCAGCATACGGGCGACTGCCTGGTAAGAGGGTGATTTATCGTCTAGTCCTACGAGTGGACGCCCGCTGAATTCAAACTGGACCAGTTGCTCGTCGCCGGGCACGACGCCAAGCAGAGGGATTTCCATCCCACTGATGGTTGCCTCCAGAGCCGGATGCATAGGGCCTTCGAGTCGATTTAGAACGAGATATGTTTTTTCAATATTGATATCCAGTTCGTGACGGAAGCTTGCGATCCGCTGCGCGGCGACCAGTCCACGCTGTGTGGGGTCGCTTACGACCAGCAGAATCTGAACATCGCGCGTGGTGCGGCGGCTTAAGTGCTCCATGCCGGCTTCGTTATCGATGACGACGTACCGGTAGTTTTTGCTCAGGGCGTCGACGACCTGGCGTAAGTTGTGGTTAACGGCACAATAGCAGCCAGCGCCTTCGGAGCGGCCCATGGCAATTAGGTCAAAGCGCTCGCCTTCTGCCAGCGAGGAGCGCACATGGTAGTCAAGGTAATCGCGCTTGCTGAGGCCCCCGCGAAGGGCGCCCATAGCCGCGCCTCCCGCCGTAAGCGACTCTTTGACCTGAGCCAGCATATCCTCACGAATGTCGCCGACAGTCCACTCCAGCTCTAAACCCAAGACCATGTTTAGGTTGCTGCTGGGATCGGCGTCAATGGCCAGGATGGCCCCACTGCCGTGTTGCATCAAATACTTAATGAGCATGGCGGCGATGGTCGTTTTTCCGACGCCGCCCTTTCCAGCAATGGCGACAGTAGTAGTCACACGGATTCCTCCTGGAGAAGAAGCTTTTGAGCCATCGTCTCCACGGCGCGGCGCAGGTCGTGGGCATGATCGTAGGCCGCCTCCCCTAGTCGATCAGCTACCCGGACACCGTCGTCGGCGGGCAAAACACCGAACAGAGGCAGATCCGCCCGTTCGCTTGTTATAAACTTGTGTTCGGTGTCAGTTTGTACTTTGTTAGCAACCAACCATAGCCCTGAAAGTCCAATGTCCTTTGCAAGTTTTTTGATTTGCGCGGCGGTTGCTAGGCTTTGACGCGTTGGTTCGGCGACGACGAGCATGGCGTCAACAAAATCGGCCGTCGCTCGTCCCAGATGTTCGACGCCGGCATACATGTCCAGGATGAGAACGTCTTCATGGCGAAAAAGGAGGTGGGTGAAGAGCGTCTTTAACATGGCGCTTTCAGGACAGATACAACCGCTACCGCCGCGTGTGACGCTGCCCATTTCCAGCAGACGCACGTTCCGATACTGTGCACTAAAGCGATCGGGTATGTCGTCGACGCGGGGGTTCAGCGTGAAGAAGCCCCCAACAGAGCCGGGTTTGGCGCCGGTTCGTTCTTCGATAAGCGCGTCCATTTCGGCGATGGGGCGCAACTGGGCCCGAACACTCGCGGGAAAGCCCAGCGCAGCGGCAAGGCAGGGAGAAGGATCGGCGTCGACGGCGAGTACCTGGCGCCCGGCGGCCGCAAAAGTTTGCGCCATCAGCGCCGCCAGGGTCGTCTTGCCCACACCTCCCTTTCCCGCTATGGCCAGTTTCATTAGTGACGATCCTTTATAGTTGCGGCAACAAATAGTCGTACGCGCTGAGGGCGGCTTTGGCGCCTTCACCAACTGCGACGAGCACTTGCTCGGTAGAGTTTGTGGTTACGTCCCCGGCGGCGAAGATACCGGGCATGCTCGTCTGGTTCACAGAGTTAATTTTTATGCGTCCCTGCGCGTCGCGGTCTACAAGCTCCGCGACTGCCTGGGAATTGGGACGGAGGGCCAATTCTACAAAGGCGCCGTCGGTTTGCAGGTCGAATTCGGTACCATTTTCGTCGCGTATCACCAAGCGATTACAGTAACCGTTGCCCAGGATCCTGGACACCTTGTGACGCTGGAGAATCGTGACGTTCGGTGAACGTTGTAGCTTTTGGCCCAGGGGTGACTGGAGAACATCGCCGGCAGGTCCAATGATGTGCACGTGATCGGCAACCGTCGCCAATTCGCCAGCGGCGCGCAACGCCAGTTCGCCGTTACCGATGACGACAGTCTTTTTGCCGATGAACAGGGGCGCGTAGCTAATTGCCGAATAGCAAAGGCCGCGCGAAAGGTATTCGCGCTCACCGGGCACGTCGAGCCACTGCTGGCGCGCGCCGGTAGCTACGATGACGCCCCTGGCTTCCAGTTGCGAGCCGCCGCTGGTGTCCACGGTAAAGATTCCGTCGTCGTGTGTCACACGATCGACGCGTTCCATGATGCGTGTGAAGTTCAAGTATTCCAGTTCACTCTTGAAGCGGTCCACGATCTCGGCGCCGCGGATGATCTGATAATCCTCCTGGTCGGGCAATTCCAGGTGGAAGTTCGTTTTGCCGCCGAGATCGGGGGAGACGAGTAAGACATTGAGACGTTTGCGGATGGCATAGACCATGGCGGTGAGTCCTGCCGGGCCTCCGCCAATTACGATAAGATCGTACATCTGGCACCTCGCTTTTCATGCCTTGCTAAGCATAGTTTATTAATTGTCATGCCGAAGTTAGCGCTGCGCGAAGCGCTGCTGAATCGGGCATTGTGAGACTAGGCATCGCCGTTGTCAGGTGCGGCGGAAATAAACTGCTGGTCCATCATCATGCGCGTCAATTCGCGCGAGCGCCGGATCATACTGCTAGCATGCTCGAACAGCTCGTCATGAGACTTTTGCAGCCCGGCGATGCCTTGCTCCTGAGCTTTCACGCCCACGGCGGCAGCTTCACAGGCGAATACTTCCCAATCCTCCATCGTAGGTAAGATGTGTTCCTCGTGGAGATTGTGTCCGATTTGTTCGGCCAGAGCCTCCGCGGCGGCGAAGCACATCTCGTCGGTGATGGTACGTGCGCGCACGTCGAGGGCGCCGCGGAAGATGCCGGGAAAGCCTAATGAGTTGTTGACCTGGTTAGGAAAGTCAGACCTTCCGGTGGCCACGATACGTGCCCCGGCAGCCGTCGCTTCCCACGGCCAGATCTCGGGCACAGGGTTGGCGCAGGCAAAGACGATTGCGTCCTGGTTCATGCGTGAGATCCACTCAGGTTTAATGACGTCGGGTCCGGAACGGGAGAGAGCTATGACCACATCAACTCCTTCCATCGCTTCCGCAATACTGCCCTGGCGGCCTTCAGCATTGGTAATGTGGCAGTAGCGCCATTTGTCCACATACTCAGCGCGGCGTAGCTCCAGGTCCGCACGATGGTCACCTAGGATACCTTTGCTATCGACCAGGTAGCATTGGCCAGGATCGATGCCCCAGGCGAAGACAAGACGAGCGATGGCGACGTTGGACGCGCCGGCGCCAATAAAGGCGATACTCACGTTTTCCTTTTTCTTGCCGACGACCTTGAGGGCATTCATAAGCGCCGCGAGCGTGACCGTCGCCGTGCCCTGCTGGTCGTCGTGCCAGACCGGTATTTCAGCTTTTTCACGCAAGGTATCCAGAATGCGGAAGCACTTTGGCTGGGAAATATCTTCCAGGTTAACGCCGCCAAAAGTCGGCTGTAACATGAGCACGGTTTCGATGATGCGCGCCGGATCTTTGGTATCGAGCATGATAGGCACGGCATCTACGCCGCCTAGATACTTATAAAGAAGAGCTTTGCCTTCCATGACCGGCAGACCGGCCTTAGGGCCAATATCGCCCAATCCCAGGACACGTGTTCCATCACTGACGACGGCGACAGTGTTCCACTTGTTGGTGTAGTCATACACTCGCTGCGGTTCTTCGGCGATGGCGCGGCACGGTGCAGCAACGCCGGGCGTGTACCAGATGGCGAAATCGTTGATGTCACGCACCGCGCACTTGAGAGCGGTTTCTACTTTGCCGCGATAAAAGCCGTGCAGGCGCATGGCATCTTTGGCCGGTTTTTCGGCTTTGGCCAGAAGCTCTTCCACGTCAATTCGATCGTCAGACGTAATCACAGTTAATCTCCTATGGCTTTTTGCTGTAAGTAAGCGTCGGCGTAAATGACTTTGTTGAGCAATATCTGAACGGTCTGCCAGATGGTGAGCTGCTCAGGATCCAGAGGATCTACGTCACTGAACTGCGGTTGCTCCATTGCGGCGACGCGGTCGTGGATTCTAATATAGACTTGTCCGAGTGCGGTGCTTTCGTCACGCTCTTCGACGATTCTTATCATTTCCTTTAGGTCGTCATCGAAGGGATCGGCGATCATCATTTGTAGACCCGCTCCCATGAGCATGGCGCCATAGACACGATGGATCAGCGGCCGATTTGCCGCCGGCACAGAGTTAGATACATTGGAGAGACCAACGGACACTGGCGGGGGTGGATCCCAGGCGTATTGTAGCGTTCGCACTGCTTCGATCAGTTCCGGGCAGTATTCCTGGCAGCCTGACACGGTCAAGACGAGCGGGTCGATGATCAGATCGCTGACCGGAAAATCGATCTCGACGGCGCGCGGGATGAGGTACTCCAGAGCGATATTTACGCGTTCGTCGGCACTTACCGGAATTCCACTCTTGCCCATGGTTAGCGCGATTAATCGCGTGTTGAACTGCTTGGCAATGAGCGGTACCTTCTCCAGGCGTTCGGGCTCGGCCGACGTGGAATTAATGATTGGCTGCGCTCGCGTAACCTTCTTGAGCCCGGCCTCGATGCCGGCAAGGTTGGTGCTATCGAAACTCAGCGGCACATCAGTTACCGCTTCTACGGTCTCTACCATCCAGGGAAAGACTTCTTCACCGTCTTTTTTACGCGGACCGAGATTGAGGTCCAGAGCCTGCGCTCCAGCCTCAACCTGGCGCACCGCCAGCTCCTGGAAGAAGCGGGCATCCTTTTCGCGCAACGCTTCCTTGACTTTGCTGGAAATGATATGGATGTTCTCACCTATAATGTACATTTTCCCGCTCCTCTTTAGGTGGTTGCACGGCCGTTTCGGCAGCGCGTTTTGAAGCCGCCTTCTGTAGCGTCTCCGTAATCGTCGGAAAGCGGCTCAGTTCGGTATGCGGCATAAAAAGAGCCGCGTTGAAAGCCTCGAAAAAACGATTATCGGCCGACAGTTCGACATAGGTCATACCTGCAGCCAGCTGCTCAAGGCGTGCGCGAAGGCGATCATCCAGTAGTGCCAGATAAGCGCCACGGACGGACGTGTTGCCCAGGAAATGGAACCGATCCCAGGGCATGTCGGGTAGGAGGCCAATCTCTACAGCCTTCTCAACGTTGATATATTTGCCAAAAGCGCCGCCGATCAGCACTTTCTCGAGGTGCGGCAGTTTCTTCTGTTCCCTGTCGAGATATTGCAGCAGTCCCAGCCACACCGTCGGCACCGCGGCCGAAGCGGTGACTTTTTCGGTGTCCAGCAGTTCGTAAATGCTGCCGCCGTCCATGCCACAGCCCGGCATCACGAGCTTGGTGCCAGCCATCGGCGCCGAGTAGGTGATGGCCCAGGCATTGGCGTGGAACATCGGCACCACCGGCAGGGTCGCGTCCTCGGAACTGAGGCCGAGCACGTCGGGTTGGTTGACCATCAGGCCGTGCAGCACGTTGGAGCGGTGCGAGTACAGCACGCCCTTGGGGTGGCCGGTCGTGCCCGAGGTGTAGCACAGCGCCGCGGCGGTGTTCTCGTCGAAATTACGCCATTCGAAGTCGTCGTCAACCCCCTCCAGCCACTCCTCGAACGCGATCGCGTTCTTGAGCATGGTCTCCGGCATGTGCTCGGCATCGGTCAGCACGATGTACTTTTCGACCGTCGGCAGCTTGTCCGCGATAGCCTGCAGCACCGGCACGAACGTCGCGTCGACGAAGATGATCCGGTCTTCGGCGTGGTTGATGATGTAGTCCAGCTGGTCGGCGAACAGCCGCGGGTTCAGCGTGTGATAGATGGCGCCGAGGCCCATGATGCCGTACCAGGTCTCGACGTGCCGGTCGGTGTTCCAGGCCATGGTCGCGATGCGGTCGCCGAACGCGACGCCCTCGCGTTCCAGCGCCTTGGCGACGCGGA
>CAYSMQ010000179.1:0-9673 GCA_964432035.1 uncultured Ardenticatenaceae bacterium | reverse complement strand
CGCGGGCCATAGTATTCGGCCACGCGCCGCACATAGTTGGCCCACAGATTCTCGGGGTCGTCCGGCGGCAAGTAGAGGCCACGCGGCACACCGCCATATGGCACGCCGTCTGTGGCCCACGGCGGTGTATTCTTCAAGAGGCCCACCACTTCGCGGTTTTGCTCCCGGGCCTCGGTCAGCCACTCCTCCATGACGTGAAGCGTGTTCCAGTCGTCGGGCCCCGTGGGCTGTATCTGGCTCCAGTAGAACAGAATACGTTCCCAGCCAAGGTTGAGGTCCGCCGCCTCTTCTGGCAGCCAAAAGGCGGAAACGACGCCAAAACGACGGTCTGGTTCAGCATCTTCGGCGGTGACGGGCGCCGCGAATAAAGTCGTGACAAGCAGCACGGCTGCAAGTAACCATGCTGGAAGCTTTCGGTGCATGAAGGCCCTCAAACGGTAAAAAGTCGGTACTCAGGCGCACTATAATAACATCTCCTCCACGCGGCGTCATTGCCTGGTATAATGGCGTCATGCAGGACAGCAACGCCGAAGTGACCGAACCATTGGAAATCAAACTACGACCGGCGCAAGCCAAAGTGCTGGACTACGACGGCGGTCGCATGGCGGTCAGCGCCGTGCCCGGAAGCGGCAAGACGTTTACACTATCGCGCCTAGCCGCCAGGCTCATCGCCACAGATAAGATCGACGTCGGAGCCGGGCAGCAGGTGCTTGTGGTCACCTATCTGAATGCCAGCGTGGAAACCTTCAAGGCGCGCATACGCCAGCAACTGCAGGCCATGGAGCTACCTTTCCTGGGCTACGACGTGCGCACGTTGCATAGCCTTGGACTGGAGATCGCGCGCCTTGCCGAAGGCGAGCTGGGCGACGAGTTCCTGGTACTCGACGAGGTACAGGCCGACTATTATCTCAATCGCGCCGTGAACACCTGGATCGATAACAACGCCGCCCTGTGGCGCAGTTTTCTGCCCGATGCGGATACCCTCCAGATGCGCACGCGCTGGCGGACGGTAACCGAGCGCACAGCGAAAACCTTTATCCGCACGGCCAAAAATGAGCGCCTGCCTGCACGGCGAATCTACGCGCGCCTAGAGGAAGAGTTCACCGCCTGGAAGGCGTCAGCCGGCGACGATATGCCCGACCTCGACCGGGTGGATTTGAGCGAGATTCCCGACTACCGCCTGCTCTATATGCTCAACGGCATCTATGATCTGTACCAGTCAGTTCTGACCCGGCAGGGCGCCATGGATTTTGACGATCTGATCTGGCGCGCCGTGCGACTGCTGGAGGCCAGTCCAGACCTGGCGGCAACGTTGAGCCAGCGTTGGCCCTACGTTCTGGAGGACGAAGCACAAGACAGCGTTCCTTTGCAGGAAGCGCTCCTGTCGACGTTGACCGAGCCAACGGGAAATTGGGTGCGCGCCGGCGACCCCAACCAGGCCATTACCAGCAGCTTTACCGCCGCCCATCCCCGCTACTTCAACAGTTTTATCGACCGCTCTGACGTCGAAGCCCATCCCCTGCCCAACTCTGGACGCTCTGCGCCGCGCATCATGGCTGCCGCCAACACCCTCGTGCATTGGGTGGCCGATCATCACCCGGTGCCCGAAGTTCAGGGTCACGCCTTCCGCGTGCAGAATATACTGCCCACGCCGCCGGGAGATAACCAGCCCAACCCACCTGACACGCCAAACAACATTCGCATCAAGGTCTACGACCATCGCGAGCAACAAGAACTCCCCGCCGTGGCGCGCCTCGCCCAACGCTATGTGCGCTCGCGCCCCGATCAAACGGTAGCCATCCTGGTCCCCACTAATCGCGTGGGACATGCCATGGCCGACCAACTCGACCGCCTCGACGTCGACTATGACAATCTATTGCGCGGCGGCAGCCGCGAGCGCGAAATCGCCGCGGCCGTCCATGCCATTCTTGCCCTACTCGCCGACCCCTTGGACACACGCGCACTTGTAGACGCTCACCGCGCCCTGCTGGAACTAAAACATCCCGCGCTCTCCGCGCCGCGCGTCTTGCGCGAGCCGGGACCGGAGTATCTCATCCCCGATTTGCAGCCAGGGTGGCCCGATCCGGCAGCCGACGGCGAGGACGCGGGACGAGCCGAAGACGACCCGGCGCCCGCCGACCTGGAGAATTTCTATGCCATCCTGCGCAGCGTGCGCCGGCCGGAATTGCTGCTCTTCCCCGCCGAAGGGGAAAGTTTCGTCGACGCCCTGCCCCAGGGCGTAGCCGGCGACGACGATATCGCCCGCCTGCAAATCTATCTTGGCTTCCTACGCCAGCTCTTTAGCCTGCGACACCTGTCTCCCGACGACCTGGCAGTAGCGCTAAGCAACGAGCTATTCACCTATCCGCAGGAGGACGAGGGCGCGCGCGATGCCGACCTCTCTATCGCCTACCAGATCGCCGCCATGATCCGGCGCTGGCGAGATTTACAGCCGGGTTGGCGTCTGCCCGAGATTGTGACACAGCTGGACGAGATCGCTTCCGGGCGCCGGCCGTTGCCCGCCGTCGTTCCTGAAGACGTTGGATTTGAGCCCGCGCCGGGTCGAGTGACGCTGGCCACGCAACATAGCGCTAAGGGCCTGGAGTGGGACGCCGTGTTCCTCGTCGGTATCGATGGCTTCTGGATTCCCGATGATTTGCGGGCGCCTTTCCTGGGCGTGCACGATTTTCTGGGCGGCGACCCGGCCGCAGAAGCCGCCGCACAGCTCAGGCGCCTGATGTTCGGCAGCGCAGGTCTATTTGAAGAACGCAACGCAACCGAGACGGCGCACATCGAAGTCATTAGCGAGCGCCTGCGCCTCTTGTATGTGGGCATGACGCGCGCCCGCCGTTATTTGCACCTCAGTCGTAGCCGCGTCACCCGTTACTACCAACGGGAGCGCGACGCGGACGCCGCACGCGCGTTGGGCGTCATTTACGACTTCCTGGAAGAAGAGGAGTTAACAGACGAAAATGACAGTGATTTCTGAACGCGGCCTAATTGTTTTACGATTCGTAAGGAACACCGTAAAATAGGAGCATGAGCGTCGATAATCCTTTCTTCCACCGTGGTGCAATCCGTCGACCTGAGGAGTTTCACGGGCGGCAGATCGAAATCAGCCAGATTCTGGGCCTCTTGCGAAACGGGCAAAGCGTCTCGCTCATTGGCCCGCGTCGAATTGGAAAAAGCTCGCTACTGTTGCACGTCGCGCGACCACAGGTGCGCGCAGCGTTAGAGCTTGATCCCCCGCAGGCGCTGTTCGCCGTCATTGACTGCCAGGAGTTTGGCGGGTCGCCGCCTGAAGAAATCTACGAGGCGCTCCTGGCGGAGCTCATGGATTCCGCAGAGCATGCCGGGGTTGAAGTGGGAGAGGTGGCGCGTTACGGGACGTATCGCTCCCTGGACCGCATTCTTAACCATCTACATCGCCAGAATACCAGCGTTGTGGTCCTTCTTGACGAATTTGAGCTGTTGGCGGCGAATGAGCGGCTCACACCCTATTTCTTTGCGCGCCTGCGCGGATTGACGACAAAGTACGGGCTGGCCTTTTTGACTGCCAGCCAGCGCCCTCTGTTTGACATCACCGCCGACGAAGAAATCTTGAGCTCACCGTTCTTTAATATCTTCGTCACCCTACCCCTTGGATTATACAACGACACAGAAGCTCGGGAGCTACTGAGCGCCAGGTTAGCGGGCACCGAGGTTTCCTTTTCGGCGGCGACGTGCGATCATCTCTTACACCTGGTGGGACCGCATCCCTTCTTCTTACACATTGCCGGCTATCATGCCTTCCAGGCCCTGAGTGAGGATCAGACTTTCGATACCGTCGAAGAACTTTCGCAACTAGATGCACCCATCGAGGTGGAAGCCGACAGCCACCTGGGCTATCTCTGGCAGAACCTCTCCCCCGACGAGCAGTACGCCCTGACAATCCTCGACGGACCTGTGGATAGCATGCGCCTGCTAGAACAACAGTGTCTGGTGTACCAGGATGACGGCGAGTACCATTACACCAGTGAAATACTGCGCCGTTTCGTCCGGCGCCAGCAGGTTTCTGGCGTCATCCAGGCTGGGCCTTTTGTCATTGACGAACACCGGCACACGGTGAGCGCCAACGGCGCGAGCCTTAATCTGACCACGTCCCAGTTCGATTTATTCGTGCGCCTGACGCAGCAGGCAGGACAGGTGGTACACAGCGAGGAGCTAGAAAAGGCGGTCTGGGGTGAGGTTCTGGTGGACGATCCAGACCGACTTAAGACGCTGATTAAGCGCTTGCGCCGGGCCATCGAGCCCTACGACGGTTGGGTCGTCAGCGAGCGCGGCGTTGGATACGCTCTGCGCTCGCCATCATAAGTTAATGCCGGCGGCATTATGGTCTAAACTCAGGAGCCAGGGCTGCCGGATTCTGTCCGGCGACTAGATTATGTTGCACACCAGGCCCGTTTACAGGTACCTTGCCTTCATCCTCACGCTACTCATCGGCGTGCTCGCGACGGGCGCATATTCGTCGGTATTGGCCCAGGCCGGCGAGAATCTTCCTATCGAACCATCCGCATACTGGCAATACGATGCGCCAGGTCCGCTGGGCATAGTGCTCGTTGCCGATGTCGATCAGAACGGCGTTCAGGACTTCGTCGCGATTACGGACGGCTCGCAGGCCGTTCTGATAAATGCAGCCGGTCGCGTACAGTGGACGTTCCAGACGCCCAGTCAGGCGCCTATCTTGCAGGCTACAACCCTCAATGTCGACGGCGCGAGCAACCTTCCCCTAGAGATTTTGCTGGCGACACGGGATGAACTGCTGCTGCTGGGCGCAGATGGCGACCTGATTTGGCGCAAACCTCTGGATCTACCACCCATCCCCGCCGTCCTACTCACCGGCGCCATTGACGAGTCGCGCCGCAATGCCCTGAATAACCGCCCCATTCACATTACCGGCTTCGATGGCGACGGGGACGGAAATGAGCAGCTACTCGTCGTGCTCCAGTCCGGGCTGATACAGCTCTACAACGAGGCCGGCGATCTGCTATGGGACTATCCCGACGCCCCTCCCGACAGCGAGGATCCATTGCCGTTGGTGGCAGTGGGTGACCTCGACGCCGACGGGCGGAGTGAGATCGTCTTCAGTTACTATGTTCGCTACACCATAATCACCGTACTCGACAGCGAAGGTAATCCTCGTTGGGATGAACCTCTGAGCGGTCGCACCACCGCCCTGGAGCTGGTGCCCTGGGACGACGGCGACGGTATGGACATCGCCATTGGCAGGAACTTTCGCGACGAGGAGCGGGAAGTAATCGTCTTCGATGCTGAAGGCAACACGCGCTGGTTCCGCACGCCAAACAGGACGATTACCGACTTGAAAGTCGCCGAGTTGCCACAGGGTCGCTCCCTGATTGTGGGCACTGACGTGGGCACGGTAGCAGCGTATGACGGTGAGGGGCGGCGCCTTTGGCGCTTTCTACCTGAGACGCCCGAACGTGGCGTCATCTCCATCTCCCCACGGCAGGGGCCGGCGCTGCAGGAAGGACAACCTGCCCTGGCCCTTACCCTCGCGCCCGGCGCCCCCGATAGCAATGAATCGGCAATGGTGTTGCTCCTTGACGAAGGGGGCCGCGCACTGCAGCAATTCACTGCCGCATCGTCCTCCGGGCAAACGCGCCTTATTGACGCCAATGGTGACCAGATCAATGAACTCCTGCTGGCGAGTTTCGGCACGCTGGCACTCACCGATCCGGGCACCGGGGCGCGCAAAAACGCGCAAGCCTGGGATTATCGTCTCTTTGCCGCGCCACTTTCCATGCTGACTGCCGATCTAAACCTGGATGGCGAAGATGAACTATTAGTCGGTACGCGGGACGGTCAGCTCCATATCGTGGAGAGCAGCAATGGGCAGGCCGGTGCCATCGTCAATACAGGGGGACAGGTTAGCCACCTGGCCTTGTTGCCCAGTGCATCGGGCAATGACGAAACGCTCATCGTCGCCGTTCATAACCACGTCGCCGACGTGGCACAGGGCACGCCGGATACCGGCTATGTGGAGCTGATTCAGCCCACCGGCCGCGTTGTATGGTCCGACCCGCTCGCCCTTCCGGGCGCAGTGACCGGCGTGGCGACGGGAAACGTTAACCGGGACGGCGCACCGGAAATCGTCGCCGGCACCAGTGAAGGAGAGTTAGTCGTCTATTCACCGGGCGCGCGCGAACTGTGGCGCGCTTCGGTTTCAGGTGGCATTACACAACTATTGCTCGTCGACAATAATGCCGACGGCCAACACGAGATCATTGCGCTCACAGACGAAAGCCAGATCGTGCGCTTTGAAGAAGGTGGCGCTGCCCAGGTCGTTGCTCAACTAAATATGCAAGAGGTCCAGCAAATTGTACCGCTGCCGCGAGAAGACGGCGCCGAACTGGCCTTCATGGTCGTCACCGAAGATGGGCTGCTAAGAGCAATTACGTGGCAAGGCGCGCTAGCGTGGCAATGGCAGTTGCCGGAAGGACGCGTGCTCGATGCCCGGGCCGCGGGTGGTTCGATTCTGGTCGCCTCTAGCGCAGGAAGGTTGCTGAGCCTGGACGTGACGAGCAGAGAGATTAGCTGGCAACTGGAAAACGTGGGACAGGTGAGCGCCCTCTACTGGGGCAACCTTGACGGTGGCGGCGTGAACGATCTGGCTCTTGGCAACCGCGCCGGTCAGATTTTTCTACACGCCAGCGATGGTCGTTCGTGGGACAACGTACACCTCAGCAGTAGCAGCAGTGTCTTCGGGCTGGCAGGCGTCCGGCGCAGCCAAGGGCAGGAGGCGCAACTGGTGGTCATTACCGACAACGGCGTCGTGCAACTGTACGAGGCCAAGCCGAACCGGCCGCCGCTACTGGTCGATCCTCGCGTCGAGGTTGCTGCCGGTCGCTACGACGTGCGCGTCGTCGTTGTCGAAGAAGACGGAGACGAAGTGACCGTCGCGCTCGAAGCGTTCGACGAGCAGACCGAGCAGTGGGCGACGCTGGAACAGCGGCCCATCATTGGGCGGGACAACCTAATCTTTCCCGTCGCCGCCACAGAGGGCGCCGGGCTCCGCTACCGGCTGACTTTCGACGACGGTACACACCAGGGCGTGATTACGCCACCCCCTGGCCCCCCAGCTCCTGCAGCACAGTCCGTGCGCTCGACAATTATTGTTCCGGCGCTCTTGCTGATGGCCCTGCTCAGTATCATCCTTATCATTCGCCAGTTGCTAAACGTTGATTCCCGAGCGCGCCGTTTCTATCGTCGCTTGCAACAGCAGCCGGCACAAACGCTAAGTCTGCTGGACGAGCAGTATCGTGAAATCGATGGCTCACCCGACTTCCTGTTGAGTCTGGGAAACCGCGCGCGACCGGACCGTAATTTGCCGCTGATTAATTTGATAGACGGCCTCTTCCTGCTCCACGGCAGACCGGGCGCAGCAATCGCCATTCTCGACAGCGCGCTAAAAGAGGCTAGAGAACTGTCGCCAACGTGGGACGCGCTACCTTGTTGGCAGCGAACGGTCGCCCTTAGCCGCGACATGCTAGAAGCGCCGACGGTGACCGAGCTAAGCCTGCTGCGACCAAAACTGGCCCAGCTGCTGGAAAAATACGAGTTATCGTCGCCGGCATCGGACCTGGCCCCCTTCCTCCCGGTGTTGACCAGCCTACGCGACAGCGAGCGCGTGGACCTGGCCGAAGATCGCATCGTTTATCTGCACGAGGCGCTGGCCCTCTTGCGCCAGATATCGGAAGCGTCTGCCGCGCAGCCTATTTCTATCGGTGGGCGCATACAGCGGTTACTGCGCTCGCGGCTGTCAGGTCTCGTTAGCGCCGACATAGAGCTTTTGCGTGGGCAGGCGCAGCTGGTCGCCAGGCTCAAAACAAAGCGCGTCTTGCCTGAGAACGGACAGGCCGTTGTCGCCCTGGAGATTCGCAACAAGGGACGCGCCGCAGCGCGCAACATCAGCGTCGTCATGGAACCGGACGCAGCATACGAAATTGACAGCCGGCCCCAGCAAGCCGCCGTCATCACGCCGGGTCGCGCCATGATTGCCGAATTCCAACTGCGACCCGGCGTCGACGATCGTTTTCGCGCCGCATTTTCCATCACGTACGACGACCGCAGCCAGGACAGGCGTCGACTCCAATTTGCCGATATGGTCAACCTCTTGCCGCCGGTGCGCGACTTCCACCCCATCTCGAACCCCTATCTGCCGGGCACCCCTTTGCGCAGCGACAGCCCCATCTTTTACGGTCGCGAAGAGCTTTTCAACTTCATCACCGAGAATGCGGGCCAGATAGCGCGGCGCAATGTGCTTATCCTCGTCGGGCAGCGCCGAACCGGCAAGACGTCGCTCCTATTGCGCCTTGATCACCATCTTCCCTCGCATCTCATCCCCATATACATCGACTGCCAGGCCCTTGGCGTGATGCCCGGCATGCCCGCGCTATTCCACGATCTGGCCTGGCATATCGCCGACGGGTTAGCCCTGCGCGGCTACGACGTCGACGTCCCTGACATCGACAGCTGGCGGCAGGATCCGACGCGGCTATTCCGTCACGAATTTCTGCCCACCGTGCGCGAGCTGTTACCGGCGGAGGCCACCTTGTTCCTCGTTTTCGACGAGTTTGAGGCCTTCGAAAATCTGGTGAACGATGGCATCTTGCCTCCCACACTGTTTACCTACATGCGCCACCTCATGCAGCACAGCGACGACCTTAGTTTCGTGTTTGTGGGCACCCGCCGTTTGGAAGAAATGACCAGCGACTACTGGTCGGTGTTATTCAATATTGCCCTCTACCGGCAAATCGACTTCCTGAGCAAAGAGGCCGCACGGCGGCTCATCACGGAACCGGTCGCGCCTCACATCCTCTACGACGACCTGGCGCTGGACAAGATCTGGCGCGTGACCGCCGGTCACCCCTACTTCCTTCAGCTCGTGTGCTATACTCTCATTAAACGGGCCAACGTCAAGAAGACGGGGTACGTGACCATCTCGGACGTAAATGCTGCGTTGGAAGAGATGCTACGCCTGGGCGAAGTGCACTTCGCCTACATCTGGCAGCGCTCGACTTACACCGAACGCGCCCTGCTCACCGCCGTGGCCCACCTCATGGAGCGAGACGTCCCCTTCCACCCCACCGATCTGGTACAGTACCTCGAGCAATATGGCTTCCGTTTCGACGCCGCCGAAGTAACCGCCGGGCTCAACCGGCTGGTCGAACGGGAAATCATGCGCGAGCTCACGGATGAAGGCACCACTATCTACGAGCTCAGAATCGGGCTCGTAGGGCTCTGGGCCGCCCAGAATAAGAGCCTCAACAAACTCTACGAAAGCAGGAACGGTTCCAACGGCGCCGATGCGGTGCGCATCAATGCCGAGCGCATCTGAGCGCGTGCGGGAGCACGTAGCCGCCTAGTCAAGCTCCTTCGGACGCCACAGGTTTTCCAGCACACCATCCGTATCGTCCCCCAGGTCGCGCCATCCGTCAATGGGCAGCGTCACCTGCGCCAGCGCTGCCGTGGTCATGCGTTCTTCCTCGTCCGTCAAATAGGTCACCAGCTCCTCGACGCCGGGATTGTGACCCACCACCAGAATGACCGGCTTCTCGACGCCCAATTCGTGCAGGACCTCCACGTAATCCTCAGGAACGCCATGGTAAAGGTC
>CAYSMQ010000178.1:1986-9674 GCA_964432035.1 uncultured Ardenticatenaceae bacterium | reverse complement strand
TGTTGATTAAGCAAAATCCCCCCACCCGGTCGCGCTCGGCATGGTGGCCGGGAGGACGCACGATGGCCAACCCGTTGTCTGCGGTTCCTTCGCAGATGGCGTCCACCAGGGCGCAGCAACTACCCGCCGCCAGACGCGCTAAATCGTAACTCTCACGTGTAACGTAAGTATCGGCGTCAATGCGCCCGGGTCCGCTGCGGCACGCCTGGCGGATCTCCTCTAACAGTCCACTCGAGTGAACCGCCGTAAGCAGGCTACTCTCGGCCTCCCGTCCGTGCACACGCTGCAAATCGGACAACACGCCATGCTGCTCGAAAAAGCTGAGAAGATCTTCGACCCTTGTGTGGTTTTCTGGGTGAAACTGCTGGGTATGGGCCAGCGCAGGTACGTATACAAGTGCTGTGCCCATATCCAACGCTATCCACCTACCAGTAGATTTATAAGACCCTGGCCCGAATCGATGGCAACAATAAGCCCGGCAAATACAACAGATACCATCGACATCAACTTGATGAGAATATTCAAGGAGGGACCAGACGTATCCTTGAAGGGATCGCCGACCGTGTCCCCGACCACAGCCGCTTTGTGCGCCTCGGAGCCTTTGCCGCCATGCTTGCCTTCCTCAATATACTTTTTGGCATTGTCCCAGGCGCCGCCCGCGTTGGCCATCATGATCGCCAGCGCAAAACCGGAGGCCAGTCCACCGGCAAGCAGACCCAGTACACCGGCGACACCGAACAGCACTCCGACAAAGACCGGCACAGCAATTGCTACAAGCGAAGGCGCGATCATTTCGCGTTGGGCCGCAGCCGTACTGATTTCAACGCAACGCGCATAGTCAGGTCGAACAGTTCCTTCCAGAATGCCGGGCTCCTCGCGGAACTGGCGGCGCACTTCTTCAACCATGCCACCGGCCGCGCGACCGACGGCGCGCATGGTCATGGAAGAAAAATAGAAAGCTGTGCCCACACCGGCAAAGATGCCAATGAGCACGGCCGGATTGAGCAGTGTCACGTTATAGAAGGTCATGAAGTCCTGCATGGTCATCTGTGTTACCGGTGTTGTCATTCCGGCTAACGTATCGATGCCCTGCAACTCGTGTAGCACAAGCCTGACTTCTTCCAGATAAGCTGCAAGTAGAGCCAACGACGTTAGCGCCGCCGAGCCAATGGCGAAGCCCTTGCCGATGGCGGCCGTGGTGTTGCCCACGGCGTCCAGTTGATCGGTCCGGTCGCGCACGTGTGGGGGCAGGCCGGACATTTCAGCATTACCACCAGCGTTATCGGCAATCGGTCCGTAGGCATCAGTAGCCAACGTGAAGCCCAGGGTTGAAAGCATGGCTACGGCGGCTATACCCACACCGTACAGACCCATCAGAATGTTGGTGGCGCCGCTGCTCGCATAGAAGCTAACGGCAATCCCAACCACGACGGCGACGACGGGCAGACCACTGGACTCCATTCCAACCGCCAGACCCTCGATAAGGGCCGTGGCCGAACTGGTTTCCGCCTGGGCGGCGATATTTCGTGTCGGCTTAAACGCGTGAGATGTATAGTACTCCGTCGCTTTGCCCACGACGATGCCTACGAGCAACCCGACGATGACCACAATCCAGATATTGAACCAGTTGGGTAACTCCAATAGATAAAGGGCGGGCGCAGAAAGAACCGCAATGCCAATTGAACTACCATAGAGGCCACGGCTCAGGGCGCCGATTAACGTGGCCTGCGTCGCCGAGTCGTCGGCGCGCACCATGTAAATGGCCATTATTGACAGGAACACACCGAGCGCGGCAAGAACAATAGGGGCAGCCACGAGACGAAGCTGCATCTGCATAGCGCTCACGTCACCCAGGAAAGCCGTGCCTGCGGTGGCCACCGCAGCAACGCCTAACGCCGAGGTTGCCAAGATTGACCCCGCGTAAGATTCATAAAGGTCGGCGCCCATGCCGGCAACGTCCCCAACGTTGTCGCCCACATTGTCTGCAATGGTTGCCGGATTACGTGGATCGTCCTCGGGAATGCCGGCTTCGACCTTGCCCACGAGGTCGGCGCCAACGTCGGCCGCTTTTGTATATATGCCGCCGCCCACGCGCGCAAACAGCGCCTGCGTCGAGGCGCCCATGCCGAAGCTGAGCATGGTCGCCGTAATTTGCGGAAGCGGATTGGCAGCAATGCTGATGAAGCTATTTGGGAGTACGGCTGGAAAGACGTAGTAGAGGACCAGGAACCAGGCCGTAATATCAAGCAGCGCAAACCCGACCACGACAAAGCCCATTACGGCGCCGGCTCGGAGAGCTACTTGAAGGCCGCTATTCAGACTCTCACTGGCCGCGTGCGCCGCGCGTGCGGAGGCGTTGGTGGCCATTTTCATCCCGAAAAAGCCGCATAGACCGGAGAACAAGCCACCGGTCAGGAAGGCGAAGGGCACAATCGGGTTCTGAAGATTCAGGAATGACATTCCCAGAAAAATGATGAAAAGGACCGCGAAGACGATAATCACAACGCGATACTGGCGTGAAAGATAGGCTGTCGCACCATCGCGTACCGCCTCTGCGATGTCGATCATGCGTTCATTACCTTCACTATATTTCATTACTTGTTGGTAGAAGTAGTAGGCCATGCCCAGGGCAAGGACGGCCCCAATTGGACCCAACCACCAGATCAAGGGTAAGGTTGCTCGGCTGGCAGCCGGTTCTTGCGCTAATGAAAGAATCTCCATACGAATTTACACTAACCTCCTAAACGTAAGGATTTTGGTCGGGTAGAATGAACGTTTATTGCAGGGCTATAAAGCGAAGAATCCGCTATCGACTTTCGCGTGCACCACTCCCAGAATGGGGCAAGAAGAGAGATTGTACCGAATTGCACAAGCAGTGTCAACGAAGCTTACAGCCTGAGTCGTTCATCCACTTTATAATGTGACCAACTACACCTTTCATACGCTTTCAAAATTGATATAATCTAAGCATCAGTTTTCAATGGGGAAGGCGCTCGTTAATCGAGAAACGAGCAGTCGACGCTAATTTATGGAGACAGGTACATACGCACTGGAGCACCGATGACTATACATCTCTACCTTTCACTGATCCCTGAGGCGCTTATCGTCTCTATGCTCGATCCCGAGCAATTTGGGAACTATTACGCCGTGGGCACAACCAAAAAGCAACACGGCGAGGCCATGTTTATCGAGTTAGATCCGGAGTTCCGGCACGATTTCTTCCGCATCGACGAGGCAATTGAGCGTTGCGTCCCACACCCAGATGGCGCACCAAAGAAGTCAGTATACATTTCCACCTACCGTGTCCTGGAGCACGTCCCACTCTCGGAAATGTTGCGCCTTTATCTCGTGACGGCGTACGGGCAATCGTTACCGCTTGAGCCAACGCAAGATTTCCCAGACGACGAAAATAGGCTGCATCTTTATCAGGAGATCGCGCCGATCACGCCCCTCGTCGTCAGTAGTTACGGACCCGCCGAATTTTACGACTTCATCATCCGCGACCCAAAAAGCATGGTGCATCTTCCGGCAATTGCCTTTACCGAGCTCGCATTGGGCGAACTGGCAACCGATCCCGAAAGTGGGGCGCTGAAGGATCTTCCTTACGATCGCACACACCACCTACGTGAATGTCTCATGGAGGTAAGAGATAAACGGGTTAACACGAAGATTGTAAATCGCGTACAGGCGCCCGAATTCCCCTACCGGACTATCAAGAGTGGGATATTCGTGGGCAACCAGGAGGGCCTGCTACACTTTCCACTGCCCCCGAGAGAGGAATTACGCAGTAAATATTACCGCTGGTGGCGGTCGGCGAACGTTTATTCCTGACCGTGCTGAGGTGAGTGTCCGGTGGCCGAACAGATTGAAGCTGTTCGGCCATTTTCTATTTATAGAATAGCTGGGAGGTAAAGTGACATGAACACGATGGAGCTTACCACATTTGAGACATTTGCAATCTGGTCTGTACTGGGAATTGCCATTATTGGGCTCGTCTACGCCCTATTCTTGCGCATACAGATTATGCGCGAAGATACTGGGACAGAACAAATGGCTGTTGTTTGGGGGGCGATCCGGGAGGGCGCCGACGCCTATTTGGGTCGCCAACTACGCACCATCTTGCCTTTTGTTGCCATCCTGACGGTTGTCCTCTTCTTGAGCGTCTACATCGTACCGCCCAGCGGCGAAGCGCTGGAGCGGTTTACGGGCAGAGACGAGGCCTCGATCCGCCTGCTCGTGGGCATCGGTCGCGCTATTGCTTTTGTCATGGGCGCCGGTTTTTCCCTCACCGTCGGTCAAATCGGAATGCGCATAGCAGTCCAGGCCAACGTCCGTGTGGCAGCAGCCGCACGGTATAGCTTTCGCGATGCCTTACGCATTGCCTACCGGGCGGGAACGATTACGGGAATGCTGACCGATGGGCTCGGACTGTTCGGCGGCACCGTCATCTTCATGGTCTTCGCCAACGCCGCCCCAGACGCCCTGCTCGGCTTTGGATTCGGTGGAACATTGGTGGCACTCTTTATGCGTGTTGGCGGTGGTATCTTTACCAAAGCAGCCGACGTCGGCGCCGATCTGGTAGGCAAGGTCGAAGAAGATCTGCCTGAAGACGATCCACGTAATGCCGCCGTCATCGCCGACCTCGTGGGCGACAACGTGGGCGACTGCGCCGGCATGGCGGCCGACATCTTCGAATCCTATGAGGTGACTATCGTATCCGGTCTAATTCTGGGTATCGCCCTGTTCGCCATTACCGGGCACCGCGAGTGGATTCTGTTTCCTCTGCTTGTGCGCGGCATCGGCGTACTGGCTTCCATCGTTGGCACGTATCTTGTCAAAGGCCAGTCTGACAGCGGCGGCAACGCCATGCAGGCCATTTTCCGCGGCTTTCTAACGTCGGCCGTCATTTCCGTGGTCACGTTTGGCATTATTTCCATCGTCTACATGTCGGACGTTCCCGGCGGTTGGTGGCGCCCCTTTTTATCGACGACGGCTGGCGTCGCGTTGGCAATTCTAATTGACCGCCTGACAGACTACTTCACGGGCACGCATAGCCGGCCGGTTCATGAGATAAAGGAAAGCACTGAAGGGGGGCCGGCGACCACCATCCTAACCGGGCTTGGCGTGGGTTACGAATCGAGCGTCTGGTCTGTCGTCGTCATTGCCCTGACCATCGGCGCCGCCATACTCCTCTACAGTGGTATCCCGGTTGAGCAATTCGTGAGCGGCGGCACAGCAATTTCGGCCGGCGCGGCGCGGGTGACTTTCATCCTCTACGGCGTCGCCATGACGGGCATCGGCATGCTGACCTTGACAGGCAACAACGTTGCCATGGATTCATTCGGGCCCATCGCCGACAACGCCAATGGGATTGGCGAGATGGCGGGCCTTGACGAAAGCGCACGGCAGATCATGGCCGACCTCGACGCGGTCGGAAATACGACAAAGGCTATCACCAAGGGCATCGCCATCGGTTCGGCCGTGATTGCCGCAGTTTCCCTTTTCGGTGCGTTCATCACAGACGTGAGCAAGATAGATCCGCAGGCGCTCGCGTCGGGTATACGCATCTCCGAACCGGTCGTCTTTGTGGGCTTGCTCCTGGGCGGCGCCCTGCCCTGGTTATTCTCCTCGCTGGCGATCAAATCGGTGAGTCGCGCGGCGGGCCAGATGGTAGAGGAAGTTCGCCGCCAGTTTCGTATTCCCGGAATTCTGGAAGGCACGGTCACGCCCGATTACAAGCGGGCGGTAACGATTTCCACGGTCGCGGCACAGCGCGATCTGGTTAATCTGGCCATCATCGCCGTCATCACGCCGGTCACCGTGGGGTTGTTGCTAAATGTGGAAGCGCTGGGCGCCTTTCAGGCCGGCATCATCGTATCCGGGCAATTGCTGGCCGTCTTCATGGCCAATACGGGCGGCGCCTGGGATAACGCCAAGAAGCTTATTGAGGACGAAGTCAGCGATCCGTTGGCCAATACGGGGAAGGGGTCGGAGCGTCACAAGGCAAGCGTTGTGGGCGACACGGTCGGCGATCCCTTGAAGGATACGGCCGGCCCGGCATTAAATCCCATGATCAAGGTCGTCAACATCGTTAGCCTGATCATTGCTCCGATTCTGGTGCAATATCAAGGTATGAGCGTGGGCACCGGTGTTGTCGTCGTTTTGCTGCTCGCGTTGCTCTGGTTCGCGATTACACGGTCGAAACGAGAGCCAGAGCCGATTGCTGAACCGACCCCCATACCGGTGAGCAGCGCTCACTGACTCGAAGAACTCAGCTACCTCTTGCAGTTGAAAAGAAAAGGACGCCCGCCTAAACAACGGGCGTCCCACGCTATACGTTTGTATAAGAAGCTATCGCTAATCGGCTAAGGTCGATAGGTCGCCGACGTCCTGGCCAAGGGCGCGCGCCCGGAGGACGCGGCGCATAATTTTGCCTGAGCGCGTCTTGGGCAGGCTATCGACGAGATCGATGGTCGCCGGCTTTGCAATGGGCCCCATCTCGTGCCCCACGTGGTCGCGCAGTTCCATTTCCAGCTTCTCGCTCGCTTCATACCCCTGGCGCAGAATGCAGTAGGCCTTAATAATGTTCCCCTTTAGCTCATCGGGGACGCCAATGACGGCGGCCTCTGCGACTGCCGGATGGCTGACCAGTGCGCTCTCAACTTCGGCCGTTCCTAGACGATAACCGGAAACCTTGATGACGTCGTCAATACGGCCGATGACCCAGATGTATCCATCCTCGTCCTTCTTGGCGCTGTCTCCAGGCAGATACCAACCCTGCTTGCTGTATCGACTCCAGTATTGATCCACATAACGATCCGGGTCGCCGTAAACAGTGCGCAACATACCGGGCCACGGCGTTTTCACGACGAGATAGCCCTCTTCATCGGGCTCTACGGGATCGCCCTCTTCGTCTACAACGTCGACATCGACGCCGGGGAACGGTACGGTGGCGGATCCCGGCTTGAGAGGCACGCTTGGCATGGGAGTGATCATGAATCCGCCGGTTTCCGTCTGCCACCAGGTGTCCATGATCGGACACTGCTCCTTGCCAATGACGCGGTAATACCAGCGCCAGGCTTCGGGGTTGATGGGCTCGCCGACGGAGCCCAGGAGGCGCAGGCTGGAAAGGTCGTGGCGGTTGGGCCAACTCTCGCCAAAGCGCATCAGGCCGCGAATGGCCGTCGGCGCCGTATATAGAATGGAAATATCATACTTCTCGATCAGGTCCCACCAGCGATCGGGATAGGGATAAGTTGGCGCTCCTTCATACATGAAGCTGGTTGCGCCGAGGACAAGCGGAGCATAGACGATATAGCTATGGCCCGTAATCCAACCCGGATCGGCGGCGCACCACCAGATATCGTTTGGCTTAATGTCAAATACCCACTTCAACGTCGTTGCCGTCCATACCATGTAGCCGCCGTGAGTATGGAGAATGGCCTTGGGTTTGCCCGTTGTTCCCGAGGTGTAGAGAATGAAGAGCGGATCTTCGGCACCCATCTCCTCTGTCTCGGCTTCCGACATCGCAATCGGCTGCTCCATGAGATCGTGGTACCAGTAATCACGTCCGGGCACCATTTCTACTTCCTGCCCGGTGCGCTTCACCGTAATACAAGACTGAACTGTGCCGGCTCGTTCCAACGCCTCATTGGCAATCTCTTTCAGCTCCACAATATTGCCGCGCA
>CAYSMQ010000178.1:0-1886 GCA_964432035.1 uncultured Ardenticatenaceae bacterium | reverse complement strand
GCGGCCTTGTTGCGAGTCGCGGTGTGCATGTGCCGGTCCAAGGCATTGTGCACAATGTTCACCTTTGCACCCACAAACCACTTGTAGAAGGGTGCGTCCTCCTCGTCCAGAACTTTCTCCCAGGGCTCATACCACTCGAAGTTCTCGGCTGCAATCTTTCCCCAAAACTCGGCCAGGTTCGCGCGGGCCTCTTCTGCAACCTCGTTGTAGTCAGCAATATGCGCCGATTCGACGACCTCCGGCGCAGGATGATAGACTTCACCGTGCAGGCTGGTCTTCTCCGGGACGGTCGCTTGTTGAGCCATTTTCTCCATCTCCTTCGTTGTATAGAAACGCTTGCAATCTGTCCCCGCTCAAGGTTAACCAAACACGTCACGCCCCATACGTTTTGGGCGTTACTCAACCAGATTCTACATGGTGGACGCGAGTTATTACTGGCCTTCGAATTCCCTTGACACTAATTATTATATTCGATAGATTAAGTAAGATGCAAAACCCGCCAACAATGTGAGAATCAGCCTTTTTGTGACAATTGAATACATGCTAAGTCGTGAAACCGGTCAATTACCGGGACTGGCACCATAGTTACTCACCGAAACACCTAAGGAGCGAATGTAGTGAAACTAGAGGGTAGTTACACGTTTGACGCACCCCGTGACCTGGTCTGGGAAATGTTTTTCGAGCCCGAGGTTCTGGCCAAAACGATGCCCGGCTGTGAAAAGTTGGAAAAGATCGGCGAGAATTCGTTTGAGGGCCGTATGCGCGTTCAGGTAGGTCCGGTTCAAGGCCGTTTCAAGGGCACGGTGGTGTTGAGCGACCTGCAGGCGCCTGAAACGTACCATATGCAGGTTGATGGGCAGGGGCCATCCGGTTTTATGAAGGGCGAGGGCGACATTCGGCTTGAAGAGACTGACAACGGAACAGTGATGCATTACGTTGGCGACGCGCAGGTTGGGGGACGCATTGCGCAGGTGGGCCAACGCTTAATGGAAAGTTCAGCCAGGGCCATTGTCAAACAGAGCCTGGACAACCTTGCGAGACAGGTAGAAGCCCGGCACAAGCCGGCTGCTAGCGAAGACGACGGCGAAGACGAAGGGGGTGAGCCGACCGAGGAGCCAAGAGCCCCGACACAGACAGAGTTTGCCGTTGGGGTGGCTCGGGAAATGCTGGGGGAGTACGTACCCGTCGAGAAGCAACCCCAACTAATTGGTAGCGCCATTGCACTTATTGGCGCCTTTGTGGTGATTCAACTCTTCATGAATTGGTGCGCAGATATGTTGGCCGACAGGATCGCCAAAAACCTGCGGCAAAAGGAGGTGTGAACGCGGCTTCCGTAACTAATCGTTAAGACACACGACTCTAGATGTAGGGTGGCATTGAGTACGGGATAGAAAGAGAAAGAGGAGCACTTGCTATGGAAGTTTCAGTCACGGTAAACAACAAGAATTACGTGCGCGACGTGGAGCCCCGCCTGCTCCTGGTCGATTTACTGCGCGAGGAGCTAGGCTTGACCGGGACAAACGTTGGCTGCGACACGAGCCAGTGTGGCGCCTGCACCGTTCATATGAACGGTAAAGCCGTAAAGTCATGCACAGTTTTGGCAGTTCAGGCGGACGGGGCCGACATAACTACCATCGAAGGGTTGGCGCAGAACGGCGAATTGCATCCAATGCAGCAGGCGTTTTGGGACAAACATGGACTTCAATGTGGTTATTGCACGCCCGGAATGATTATGGCTGCGGTCAAGCTTGTCGAGCAAAAGCCGGATATCAGCGAAGAGGAAATCCGCCATGGGTTGGAAGGCAATATGTGCCGCTGTACTGGATATCAGAACATCGTAACTGCCATCCAGTCCGCAGCCGGCACCATGGCGCAAGGAGGTGACT
>CAYSMQ010000177.1:3315-9687 GCA_964432035.1 uncultured Ardenticatenaceae bacterium | reverse complement strand
TGAGAGATTGACTTAAGCGCTTTCAATCTTGCAAGCCCTGAACTATACTGGAATATACATTTCGGTTTAAAGACGTTGCAGCAAGGGGATCGTGGCCGTCACTCCTGCTTCACGTCGACACTTGCACCGCTCACTGTCGCGCTTACGTGCGATTCCCCATTTATGACTCCCACACAAATTGCCGTTTTGAGGGGTGACCACTTCCCCTCCCATTTGAGCTGTTGTTGATGAGATGCGTCATGGATGCACCACATCAACAAGAGGAGGTAACAATGCTTACTTTGAGCGCAATTAAAGCTGATGTGGGGAGCGTAGGGGGCCACACGCGTCCATCCAAAAGGATGATGTCTCTGGCGCGGGAAGAGCTGCAGGCGGCGAGGGGCGATGAGCTGCTCACCGATTTCGACCTGACGCACACGGGTGACGACATCTGTCTGCTGATGGTGCACCGTCTGGGCAACGACGCCGCGGATATCCACGAGCTGGCCTGGCGCGTCTTTGAGGCAGCGACGGGGGTAGCGCAGGAACAGGGACTGTATGGCGCGGGGCAGGATCTGTTAAAGGACGCACCGTCGGGTAATGTGCGCGGCGCAGGGCCGGGTGCGGCCGAGATTACATTTGACGAGACGGACGCGGATCGCTCGGCCGAACCCTTCCTGGTCTTCACGGCAGATAAGTGCGGTCCCGGCGCTTTCAACTTTCCGCTGTGGGCGGCATTCACCAGCCCGCTCTATTGCGCGGGGTTAATGCTGCCCAAGATGAAGAAGGGTTTCACGTTTACCATCATCGACATGGAGCACGCGGGGGCGGATCGGGTGACAGAGTTGCAGGCACCAGAGCAGCACATCGACCTGGCGGTGCTGCTGCGGGATGAGAACCGTTACGGCATCAAGGCAATCCAGTCGCGCAACTATCCGCAGCAGCAGGTAGTTGCTGTTTCCACAGACCGGCTGCACACAATCGCGGGGGAGTACAAGGGCAAAGACGATCCCGTGGCCATCGTGCGCACGCAGAATATTTTCCCGGCTCCTGAGGAGATCGTCAGCCCGTACTTCACGGCGCATTACGTGGCAGGCGACGCGCGCGGCAGTCACCACATGCCGCTGATGCCCGTCGCGATAAACACGTCCGTGGCCGGGCCGTACTGCCTGCCGCTAGTGGCGTGCATGGCTTATTCCGTGAACAAGGAGGGCAAGCTGTCGGAAGGGGAGGACATCTTCGGCAACGTGGTCTGGGAGTCAACGCGGCTGAAGGCGCAAGAGAAGGCGGCCGAGATGCGCAAGCAGGGTTTTGTGGGACCGGCAATGCTACCGATCCAGGAATTGGAGTACAGCGCCTTCCGCGACTCGCTGGCCGACCTGGACGACGGATTCCGTGTGGCTGACGGCGATGGTGATGGACCCGGCGTTCGGGAGCGGCAAACGGCAGCCGGAGAAAGATAGAGGGCACTGCCGAAACGACGAACGTTTCGGCAACGAATCGAATACATAGCTATTGACCTCTGGGAACGCATGTTCTATGATGTAGGGAGTTGCGTTGCGCATGTCTCTGCATACCTTAAAGCGATACGAATCAAAACAGGCTCACTTACCGCGAGCACAGGAGGATTCTATGTCTGACGAAACTCGTTCCTTTACATTTGAGCAGAGCGTTCCGGGAGCGCCGGATGCCGTCTATGAGGCATTTACGAATGCCACGGCGCTGCGTGAGTGGCTTTGTGACGTGGCGACGACGGCGCCGAGGGTAGGGGGGCGCTGCTATCTGGCCTGGAATGATGGGTACTATAGCAGCGGGGAGTATACGCGGCTTGTGCCAGGAGAGGAAGTTGGCTTTAGCTGGCACGGACGTGGGGAACCGGCGCCCTCGAGCGTGAATGTGACGCTGACGCCGGATGGCAGTGGCACGCGGGTGTCGGTGGTGCATGATGGCCTTGGAAACGGCGCGGGCTGGGAGGAGGTGGCTGGCGCCTTGGAACAGGCATGGCCCTTTAGTTTGGAGAACCTGCACTCGATTTTTACCAGCGGCGAGGACCTGCGCTTCACACAGCGTCCGATGCTGGGTATCACGATCAGCGACTTTGACGCGACGATTGCGGAACGCCTGGGCGTCCCGGTTAGCGAGGGGATCTGCCTGGACGGCGTGGTGCCGGAGATGGGGGCGGGTGTTGCGGGGTTGCGGGAGAATGACGTGGTCGTGGGTGTGGACGGTCAGGAGGTCGTGGATTGGGCCAGCCTGAGCAACGCGCTGCAGGGCCGGCGGGCGGGCGATGAGGTGGAGGTGACGTTTTACCGGGGTCCGAAACGCATGCAGGCGGTGATGACGCTTTCGGGAAGGCCGATTCCGCCGATTCCGGAGACGATTGAGGAGCTGACGGTGGCGGTGCAGGAACGATACGACGAGATTGATCGGGAGCTGACGGGCTTTTTTGAAGGCGTAAGTGACGCGCAGGCGTCTTACAAATCTAGCTCCGAGGCGTGGAGCGCGAATGAGGTGCTGGCGCACCTTATCCACAGCGAGCGCGGCTGGCATAGCTGGATGGCAGATTTGCTCGCCGGACACGAGGCCTGGTACGATGATTGGGGTGGGAACCTGCAGACGCGCATTGACGCCACGTTGGCAGCTTTTCCGACGACGGGTGAGTTGCTGGAAGAGCTGCTGCGGATGCACGAGGAGACGGTGGCGTTTGTGACCCATTTGCCTGAGTCGTTCCTGGCGCGTAAGGCGAGTTTCTGGCGGCTGGCGTTTCAGTTGTTGGAGACGCCTTACCATCACCGCACGCATTTGAAGCAGATGGAAGAGTCTATTGCGGCGGCGAAAGGGTAGCGTGGTCTGGTGGAGAGGAATGGAACGCTGATGGGCATGATGGACATGATTTGCTTATCGGGCCAGCTAGAAGCTGGCGCTCCATTGAGACTAGGAAGCCGGTAAGAGGGTTGTGGAACAGGAAATACGTTTTTGTGCAGCGGCCGATGGCGTGCGCATTGCCTACGCGACCGTGGGCAGTGGCCCGCCGCTGGTGAAGGCTGCCAATTATCTGACGCACGTGGAGCATGATTGGAAGGGGCCGGTGTGGCGTCACTGGTTGGGCGAACTGGCGCGGTATCACACGCTGGTGCGCTACGACGAGCGCGGGTGCGGGCTGTCGGATTGGGACGTGGACGATTTCTCTATGGATGCCTGGGTGCAGGATCTAGAGACCGTGGTCGACGCGCTGGGGCTGGAACGGTTTCCGCTGCTGGGCATTTCTCAGGGGGCGGCGGTCTCTGTGGCCTACGCGGTGAAGCACCCGCAGAAAGTGACGCACCTGGTGCTCTATGGAGGCTACGCGCGCGGCCGTTTTAACCGCGATGTGAGCGAGGAGGAGATGTTGCAGGCGGAGACGATGATTAACGTCATCCGCGTGGGGTGGGGACAGGATAATCCGGCTTTTCGGCAGCTGTTCACGACGATGCTGATGCCCGATGGCTCGGACGAGCAGATGGCGTGGTTGAATGAGCTGGCGCGTGTTTCGGCGACGCCAGAAAACGCGGCAGCGATGGAGCGGGCATTTTACCAAATTGACGTCACGGAACAGGCGAAACGGGTGACGGCGCCCGCGCTTGTGCTGCACGCGCGGGACGATGCGGCGATTCCTTTTGAAGAGGGACGCCGGTTGGCGGCGTTGATTCCAAGAGCGCGCTTTGTGCCGCTGGACAGCAGAAATCACGTGCTGCTGCCGGATGAGCCTGCCTGGACGCGCTTTCTGGCGGAGGTGCGCGCTTTTTTAGGGGTGGTGGGTCCGGAGGAGGACGCGAGCGAGCCGCAGGCGCTGTTCCCGGAGCTGACGCCGCGCGAACTGGAGGTGTTGGCGCATTTGGCGCGCGGCGCGAGCAATGAGGCTATTGCCGAGGAACTGGTGATTACGCCGAAGACGGTGCGCAACTATGTTTCGCGCATTTACGACAAGCTGGGCGTAGAGAGTCGCGCACGGGCCATTGTTTTGGCGCGGGAGGCTGGGTTGGGTTAGGTGCAAAAAGACCTGACAGGTTTTGGAAACCTGTCAGGTCGCGCGCGGATTAGCGTGAGGGCTGGATGTTCTGGTTAACGTGGAAGAGGTTGTGCGGATCGTATTTTGTTTTGACGTCGACCAGGCGCTCGTAGTTGTCGCGGTAGGTGGCGCGGATGCGTTCCTGTCCCTCTTCCATCATGAAGTTGACGTAACCGCCGCCGGCAGAGAGCGGGTGTAGCGCCTGCCAGTAGTCTTTGGCCCAGCGGCTGATGCGTTGGGCGTTGCTGGGATCGGGGTCTACGCCGACGATGACGCGGGAGAAGGTGACGTCGCGGAAGCTGAAGGCGGTGTCGTTTTTGCCTACGTCGTGTACGGCGCCGTTGATGGGGTAGAGGTGCATGGTGCAAAGTTCTGTGGGCAGCGTGGAGCCATATTCTTTATGAATCTTGATGGCCTCGTCGCCGACTTCTTTGACAAAGTCGGCTTTCCAGTACCATTGCAGGCCGGGCGGGTAGTAGATTTCGTCGAACATGCTTTGCAGGGCGGGGAAAGGCATAGGGCCGGCCATATCGAGGACGGGTGTTCCCAGCTCGCGGATAGGCTTGAAGACTTCTTCGGCGTCCTCCAGGGGGCCTGTGTAGCACCAGGTGATGACGGCGCCGTGCGCGCCGTGTAGTTCTTCGGGGAAGGGAGAACCGGTGGGCACGCGATGGAAGCCGAACCAGCCGTAGAGGTCGTCGGGGGCCTGGGCGATGAAGTCACGATACCAACGCAAGATTTCTTCGCCCTGGTCGATGGGCCAGACGATGGGGCCGCCGTAGACGGTGTGTACGGGGTGGGCGCGGAAGAGGAAGGAGGTGACGACGCCGAAGTTTCCACCGCCGCCGCGCAGAGCCCAGAAGAGGTCACTGTTTTCTTCTTCGCTGGCGGTGACGAAGCTGCCGTCGGCGAGCACGATGTCCACTTCGAGCAAGTTGTCGATGGTCAGGCCATATTTGCGAGAGAGGTAGCCGTGTCCGCCGCCGAGGGTGAGGCCGCCGACGCCGGTGGTGGAGATGATGCCGCTGGGTACGGCGAGGCCGAAGGCGTGGGTGGCGTGATCAACCTGGGCCCAGGTGCAACCTCCCTGCACGCGCACGGTGCGGGCGTCGGGGTCGACGTCGACGCCGTTCATGGAGGAAAGGTCCACGACGAGGCCGTCGTCGACCAGGGCCAGCCCGGCGCCGTTGTGCCCACCGCCGTGGACGGCGAGGTCGAGATCGTTGGCGCGGGCAAAGTTGACGGCGGCAATAACGTCGGCGACGTTGGCGCAACGGGCGATGAGGGCCGGTTGTTTGTCGATCATGGCGTTGTAGATGGTACGGGCTTCGTCGTAATTGGGGTCGGCGGGGGTGATCAGTTCGCCGCGCAGGCTGCCGGCGAAATTGGATACGGCTTCACCGTCGGGCGCAAGCGCTGTTTGGGCAGTTTTCTCTCTTAACATGTTGGCCTCCATTGCTATTTATGATGCGGGCAGTGGTGTAACGACTGACATCGTCACCCATTGCTAGCATCTTTTAGGTTTCTCTATTGTTTAAAGTGTAGGGTTAGTGGAAAGGATGATCATGAGGCTGTTGTCACCAATTGCGGATGGGTTTTTTGCCGCCGGGTGGGACGCGTGTCCCAGTTGGGGCGCCGCTTGACCTTGCTCCAGGGGGAAGCTTTATAATGGGTGGGCAGGTTGGCAAGTGGACAAGTTTGCAGGTGTGGAAGGAGAGTGGAGAAATGAGTGATGATAGGGCGTCTAAGATACACATTGGCGATGTGGCGGCGCTTTTTGATGTGACGACGAAGACGTTGCGCCATTATGAGAAGCTGGGGCTGTTGGAGCCGGAGCGGGAGGAAAATGGGTACCGGTTCTATGGGCCGGAGGATGTGCTGCGGGTACAGCGTATCCGGCAGTTGCAGTCGCTGGGGCTTTCTCTGAAGGAAGTTGCGCGGCTGTTGGGCCGGGATGACGAGATGCTGTGGGAGAATGTCTTGCGCTCGCTGCGCGAGGAGGCGGCGGAGGAAGTGGCCTTGTTGCAGGAGCGGTTGGAATGGATCGAGCAGTTGTTGGACGAGGGTCTGCCGCCAGATGAGGAGAGTTTGCCGGCGCCGCCGGGCAAGGTGAATGAGTATCTGGAACGGCATTTGCCGCAAGGAGAACGCCAGACGTGGCGGCGCGATAGGCAGGTTTACGCCAGTTTGCAGAGCGTGCTCGGCGCCGGCGGTCGGCAAGCCGGGAGGCTTGCGTTACATGGGCAGGGTGGGCTGCAGGTGGGGAGACTGGCGATATATGAGAATGGGGACGGGGAGCGGGAGATTTTGCGGGCGTTGCAGAAATATGGACACGTAATTGAACA
>CAYSMQ010000177.1:0-3215 GCA_964432035.1 uncultured Ardenticatenaceae bacterium | reverse complement strand
ACGGGGAGCGGGAGATTTTGCGGGCGTTGCAGAAATATGGACACGTAATTGAACAGATGGAGGATGAGAAATGATGATGCCGGTTACGAATCATGTTCCTAGAGTGGTAGAGCAGGAAGGAATGCGCGAGCGCACTTATGACCTTTTCTCGCTGCTACTGAAGGAACGTATTGTGTTTGTGGGCAGCGCGATTAACGATCAGGTCGCTAATCTGGTCGTGGCGCAGTTGCTTTATCTGGATCGCGAGAATCCTGAGAAGGAGATCCAGATGTTTATCAACTCGCCGGGCGGGCAGATGTACGCGGGGCTGGCCATTTACGACACGATGCAACAGCTGAACGCGCCGCTGCGCACGATTGCGGTGGGGCTGACGGCGAGCTTTGGCACGATCTTATTGGCGGCGGGAACGCCGGAGCGGCGTTTTGCGCTGGCGAACGCCACGATTCACATGCACCAGCCGTTGAGCGGGGCGCAGGGACAGGCCACAGATATCCAGATTCAGGCGGAGGAGGTTTTGCGGATGCGGCGGCGCATCGAGGAGATACTGTCAGAGCACACGGGTAAGCCGCAGGAGCAGATCCACAAGGATATCGACCGCGACGTGTACCTGGGGCCACAGGAGGCGAAGGAATACGGGTTGATAGACGGCGTGCTGGAGAACATGGGACAGAATGGGCGGGAGAATGGGCGGGAGAACGGACAATGACGGTGATGTTACATCCTTTCACACCGCAGCCGCCTGATGAACCGCCGCAGGACGCGCCCACGCCGAGCCTTTACGTGACGGAGACGGCGGCGTGGGAGTATAAGGTGCTGGCGCGCGACCTGGAGGCGGAGGGGCTGGCGGATGAGGAAGCGCTGAACCACTTGGGCGCGGAGGGATGGGAGCTGGCAGCGCTGGTGACGCATAGGAGCACGGCGACCTATATTTTCAAACGGCTGGCGAGTTAACGGGCTGGACATCAGACTGTAGGTGCCTTTGTGTCACACCGTTGACAGCATTTAACATACATGCTAGTATGTATGTATGAAGCGAACCAAGGAGGAAGCGGAAGCGACGCGGCGCGCCATTTTGCGCGCGGCGTTGAAACAGTTTAGCGAACAGGGATACACGGCCGCGCGCCTCAGCGACGTGGCGGAAGCGGCCGGGGTGACCCGTGGCGCTATCTACCATCACTTTGAGAACAAGGCCGGGCTATACGGCGCGCTTCTCGAAAAGTACGCCGGCGCGTTTGGCGAGGAGGTGATGGAGGCGATCGGCGAGGGCGGGTCGTTTCTGGAGATCTGCCGCCGCGTCTTTGTCCGTCCACTGGCGGCCCTCGAGGCAGACGCGGCGTTCGCCGCCTTCTACGAGCTCGTCCAGTTCCATACGGTCGCCGTTCCCGAGCTGCAGGCGGCGCACGAGCGACAGGCGGAAGGCGACGAGGCGATGCTGCAGAACATTGCCGGCTACTTCCAGATGGGCGTGGGGCAAGGGGCGGTGCGGCCGGAACTGGACCCACGCGACCTGGCCCACACTTTTATCGCCCTGCAGAATGGCCTAATTCACCTGTGGCTGCTTCGCGGGCGGGCATTTTCGCTGGTGGAAGCGGCCGGGGCGTCGGCCGATGTCTTTGTAGAAGGAATTGCGGTGCGGAACTGACGTATTTTTTTGCCGAATTTACATACATACAAGCACGTATATAAAGGAGAGAATCATGACAACATTGATTACTGGAGAGCGAGGAGTGGATGGGCTGGGCGCCTGGCAGACGCTGGCGGCGTTTGGCATTCCGGCGGCGCTGATGTTCGTGGGCGTACACGGGATCATGCGCTGGTTTAACAGCGTGTCGGGGCTGGCACCCTTTTACGGGTACTTTCTGGCGCTGGCGCCGCCATTGGCGCTGATGCTGGCGGCGGCGATCCTGGTAGCGAGCAAGGAAGGGCCGTCGCCGGCGTGGCCTGCTCTAAAGGAACGGTTGCGCCTGCGGTCGATGGATCGCGGCATGTGGCTGTGGACGGTAGGCGTGCTCATTGCAGCCTTCCTGCTAACGGGTGTGATGACGGGGCTGAACGGCGCCCTAGTGGACGCGGGGTGGATTCCCGTGCCCGATTGGCTGCCGCCATTCCTGGCCCCGCTGGGCGCGCAGGTGGCTGGCAGCGGCGACGCTTTCTCAATCTACGACGCGGCCTTTGGTGGGCTGCGTGGCAATTGGGGTGTGTTTTTACTCTACCTGCTGCTCTTCTTCTTCAACATCGCCGGCGAAGAGATATGGTGGCGCGGCGCCCTCCTGCCGCGCCAGGAAGCAACCCTTGGACGGCGCGCCTGGCTGGCGCACGGGTTGCTGTGGTGGGCCTTCCACGCTTTCAAATGGTGGGACCTACTGACCATTCTGCCGGTGACGCTGCTGATCAGTTGGCTAGCGCAACGCACGAAGAACACGACGCCGGCCATTGTCGTTCACGCCCTTTTTAACGGGCTGGGCATCTTGCCGGTGTTGCTGGGCGCAATGGGAATAGTGGGTTAGCAGATCGACGGAGGGATTATGCTGTATCTCTTCTGCGGTAGATGCTTTACTTCCTTGCCGCCGTCATTTGGGATGGCCCAATTGCTGCAGGGTCGTTTGAAGGGTGTGACAGGGGCCGGTACAATCAAAGAGATGGTCTGCGAAAGTTAGTCAAAAGTCAGTATATCATCCTGCGGTCGGCAAAGTAGGAAGTTTTGTTTTCCTCTATCTTCGATACCGTAGAGAGGTTACGCCGCCGGATTGGCGGTGGGGCCGCCGACACGTCCGACAACCTGGGCACCTTTCAAGGCGTCGTGGTGCCGACTGTCTTGACTATCCTCGGCGCGATCATGTATCTGCGCGAAGGATGGGTGGTTGGTAATGCCGGACTGGGCGGGGCGGTGCTCATCATTCTCCTGGCCCACGTGATTACAGTAACCACGGCGCTATCCGTGTCCTCTATTGCCACGAACATCCGGGTGGGTTCTGGCGGCGCCTTCAGTATCATCGCCCAATCACTGGGCCTGGAAATCGGTGGCAGCGTGGGCGTTCCCTTGTATCTGGCCCAGGCCATCTCTATTACCCTCTATGTGCTGGCCTTCACGGAGGGCTGGCAGCGGATCTTTCCAGACCACACGTTTTCCCTGGTAGCCGTCGTGGCACTGGCGGTCGTGTTTGTGATTGCCTATGTCAGTGCAAAGCTTGCCTCCCGCACACAGGTCCTGGTGC
>CAYSMQ010000176.1:0-9713 GCA_964432035.1 uncultured Ardenticatenaceae bacterium | reverse complement strand
AGAACTGAAAGAAAGCGACCAAAGGACTGTCCACAGCGCCTTCATTCGCTTTCGTGGCCTGTTTCACGAACTTAATCTCTCACCCCACACCGATGAAGTACTGTCTATTAAGATCGAGGTTGACACCAACCCACCGGACGCTGCAGGATTACAAAGCACAGTTGTCCGGCGGCACGTCCTGTTACATCTCCAGCACCATGACCAACCATCGTTACTCGCGGGAAAACTGCACGCTATACTACAACGGCCCAACGCTAAGGGCCGAGACTTGTACGACCTGTTCTGGTATTTATCGATACCCGATTGGCCCGAACCAAACCTGCGCCTACTAAACAACGCCCTTCAGCAGACTGACTGGCAGGGTCGGCGGCTAGCAGCCGAAAACTGGCGCGACACCATCTGGTCTCGACTGCAGGAGATAGATTGGCAAACGGCAATCGCCGAAGTGAAACCCTTTCTTATTGATTCAACTGAAATCCAGATGCTGACGCAAGACAACGTTCGACAGCTACTAATGCAGCACTAGCGTCGGGCAGATACTCAAGAACCACACGACCTTCACTTCCTAGGCCATCTAGCCTATCCCCAACCTGACAAAGCTCACCAATTTGCCCATGACGCGCCATTTGGCCCTCTCTCCTCGCGCGCCATTCCGCTATCCTCAGAATCGAAAACAAGGCTCTGAGCCCCGAGGAGGACCCACATGAACAGCGCTTTACACCGCAAACAACAGATCAACCATAGCCGGCGCCGGCGCCAAGAGAAGAGCAAGCTCACCATCATGGCCGCCATCGCCGGTATTTTGCTCATCATCGCCGCGGCGATCCCCTTACTGCAACAACGGCAAAGCGCCGCGGCAGCCGCAGACTTCGATGACGCGGACGTTGCCCGCCAGGGCCCCTTCATCGCCCAACACGAGATGGGCGTCGGCCCTCCTATCCCTTTCCTTCCGGCAGGCGGACCGCAGCCGGGCATCGCCCTGTCCGAAACAAGCCATGATTTCGGGCGCATTGGACCCACCGACGTCGTTGAGCGCACCTTCGTGCTACGCAATGATGGCGACGCGCCGCTCACCATCAGCCGCGCCTATACAACTTGCGGCTGCACCACGGCCGAGTTTTCCGCCAGCGTTATCCCGCCCGGTCAGGTTGCCACCGTCAAAGTTGTCTTCGACGCCGGCTTCCACGACAGCGCCGGACAAACCGTGCGCCGTGGCATCATCATCGAAAACAACGATCCCAACCGCTCCCAGGCAGAAATCTGGGTGCAGGCCACCGTAAACAACCACTAACTAGCTCCCTAGAAGACAGAGGATAACCACATGCCCCGAAGATTACTTATCACACTCCTTCTTCTGTTGGCCACGGTCCTCGTCGCCGCTTGTAGTCCAGGCGGCGCGCCAGAGATTAATCCTGAAACCACACGCCTGGAACTTGGCGACGTGCCAAACGGAGAAATCGTGACCCGCGACGTGCTCATTCGCAACGACGGCGACGCCGTCCTCCAGGTGCAAGAACTCTCCACCTCCTGTGGCTGCACCACGGCGAGCCTTGAACCGATGCACATTGACCCCGGCGCCAGCGCCAGCCTGCATATTGCCTTCGACTCAGGGGCGCATGGTCCGGAGCTCACCGGACCCATGGTGCGCCAGGTCTACATCTCTTCCAACGATCCCGCGCGGCCCGAACTGACCGTTGAACTCGCCGTAAACGTCACGCCGCCACAGACCACTCAGAGCAACTGACGATGAGAAAAACGATTCCTCTCCTGCTCCTTCTCCTGTTCCTCGCGCCGCTCGTCGCCGCTTGCAGCCAGACCGGAAAGGCCAGCGACCACACCTACCGCTTGGCGCCGCTCTCGCAAATGCCGCACGAAGTACGCCAGATGCCCGCCTCAGTGCGCCACGCCTACCAGTTCGCCTACTATAACAAAGAGACGTTGCAAGAATTACCTTGCACCTGTGGGTGCGCCGCCATGGGACACATGTCCAACTACGACTGCTATGTCTCCGGCGAAGACGCGCGCCGCCTTCCCGTCTACGACCCGCACGCGCTAGAGTGCCGTATCTGTGTAGACATCACCCAGGATGCCATGCATATGCTCGATGAGGGCCAGACCATCGAGGAAATCTATACTCACGTGATTGCCACCTACGGCGATCTTGGCCCGGCCACGCCGCTGAACTAGACTATCTCGCGGATTCAAGAATGTATCGCTCGTAAGCCATGGGCTGCCGTCCCCGATTGCGGCGACCGCAAGATCTCTCACCATCTCTGTGATACCATTGCTATACGATGACTGATCCAATCCGCGTCCTGCTCGCCGACGATCACGCCGTCGTGCGCGCGGGCATTCGCCAATTTCTGGACCACGCGCCCGACATCACCGTCGTCGCCGAAGCCGACGACGGGGCCGCTGCCCAATCCCTTATCGCCCAACACCGGCCCGACGTAGCCGTACTCGACATTCAGATGCCCCAGGCCAGCGGTATCGAAGTCACCCGCTGGCTGCGCAGCAAATATGACAGCGTTGGCATACTCGTCCTCACTGCCTATGACGACGACCCCTATGTCAGAGCCGTCGTACAGGCCGGCGCCAACGGATACGTACTCAAGACCGCCTCCCCCGCCGAAATCATTCAGGCCGTCCGCGACGTACACGCCGGTAAATCGGTCCTGGACCCCACCGTCGCCCACAAGATTCTGCAACAGCTCGCCGGTCGCCGGCAAGAACCACAGGTCGACCCCCTCACCGACCGCGAAATGGAAGTGCTGGAACTGACCGCTCAGGGCTACACCAACAAAGCCATCGGCCTGCAACTGGAAATTAGCGACCGCACGGTCCAGGGCCATCTGGCCAAAATCTATAATAAGCTCGACGTCAATAGCCGCACCGAAGCCGTCATGCGCGCGGTCTCCCTTGGCTGGCTCGATCCCGGCGGCGCAGGCGCCTAAGTGTGCAGTGACCCGCGTGCCTGATACCGGCGCCCGCCTCTGGCGCGGCCTCACCCTCCAGCTCTTCCTCCTCATCCTCCTACCCCTCACCCTTCTGCTTCTCCTTGTCGCCGTGGGCGGGTCCTTGCTGCATCAGCGCGCCATGCGCGACCTCGTCGGCGAGCGCGACCAACGCGCCGCCCGCGCCGCGGCTGCCTTCATTGACGATCAACTACAACAGCGCGCCGCCGGCATTCAGGGACTGGCCCGCGTCGCCGCCGCCGCGCCCGACCCCGCCATGTCCCTGCAAGAGCTCGCGCCGCTACTGCCCGAGTTCTCTGGCGATCTAGCTTTATTCGCGGCCAGCGGCGACCTGCTGGCGCCCACCGGCGCTCCTCCCACCTGGCGCGATCGTCTGCCGGCTGCCCAAAGCGAAGATGTCACCTTCCTGTATTTACCAGAAACAGGCGACGGCGAGCTTCTGGTGATTGCCACCGCCGGTGACATCACCGCTGCCGGCGCCTTATCCGTCTCCGACCTCGCCCGCGGCGCCCTTGGCCGCGCCTTCCTTGGCGCCGAAATCGCTTCCGCCTTCATCGTCACGCCCGATGGCCAACACGTATACCGCACCGGCCCGCCGCCCTCCTTAGAGCCCAATCCGCTGCAACACCCTGGCGTCGTCAGCGCGCTACGGGGCGAGAGCGGCGCCACCTACTTCAGCGCCGGCGACGGCGAGCGCGTCGTCGCCTTCAGTCCCATCGCCACGCTCGGCTGGGCCCTCGTCGTCGAGGAACCCTGGCAGGCCGTCGCCGATCCCCTCTTACACACCACCGAATGGGCGCCCCTCGTGCTCGTCCCCGTGCTCATCATCGCCCTGCTCGGCCTCATCTTCGGCGCGCGCCAGGTCGTTCAGCCCTTGCAATCGCTGGAAGAAAAAGCCACCGCCCTGGCCTGGGGCGACTTCAGCGCCATCGAAGAACCCGTCGGCGGCATCGCCGAGATACAACGCCTGCAAACGGAGCTCATCCGCATGGCCCGCAAACTGCGTGACGCCCAACAGAGCCTGCGCGGCTACCTGGGTGCAGTCACTGCCGGACAGGAGGACGAGCGCCGCCGCCTGGCCCGCGAGCTACACGATGACGCCATCCAATCGCTCATTGCCCTTAACCAGCGCATCCAACTCGCCCAACTGGATCCGGCCAATTCCGACGCCGCCGCCCAACTGCAAGAAATGCAGCAGATGGTGACCCAACTCATCGCCGACCTACGCCGCCAGATTCACGCCCTCCGGCCCATCTATCTCGAAGACCTCGGCTTGCTACCTGCCCTACAGATGCTAGCGCAAGAGGTTCAGAACGCGCATGGCCTGCCCGTTCAGTTCGACACCGAAGGTCTCGAGCGTCGCCTGCCGCCCCACGTCGAGCTGGCCCTCTACCGCATCGCCCAAGAAGCCCTCAACAACGTTGCCCGCCACGCCCAGGCCGGCCGGGCCATGGTCAGCCTCGCCTTTTCGGCCGATAGCGTCATCCTGACGGTTAGCGACGACGGCCGCGGCTTCACCGTCCCCGACAACCCCGGCGATCTCGCCCCGCAAGGTCACTTTGGCTTGCTCGGCATCCACGAACGCGCCGAGCTCATCGGCGCCCACCTCACCCTGGACGCACGTCCCGGCGACGGGACCACATTGACCGTGGCGCTTGGAGAATGAACACCGCATCCGCTTGCTGGCCGCGTGACCAGGCGCAGCACACGCTATCTGTATAGGTCAAATTCTCCCCACGTCACCCGTGTCGCCAGGAACCCACTACGTTACATTCCACCCTATATCCGAGTGGCACCTTGCGACCTCGGCGCAACAGAGAGGATTGGACTCAATGTTAGACTACCTGTTATTTCCCTTTTACAACCGTGAAGAAGGCCGCCTGCGAGCGCTGTGGCGCCTGCTTCTACAGATAGCCGCCTCAGTACTATTTCTCCTTCCTGGAGCCGCAGTCGCCATCCTGCTGTTCGCTCGCTCGCGCGGACTTCCCTTCGAGGGCATTCCCTTCCTCCAACCCACACCCATCGCCGAACAGGCAATCGCCGAAACGACCTTGATGAACATGCTGGTCATTACCCTCGCCGGGTTAGCATCCGTCTTAAGCGTCTGGTTGATCGGCAAATTTGTGGATCGGCGGCACTTTTCAGATTTCGGCTTGCACATCGATAGAGCCTGGTGGGCCGACCTGGCGGCGGGCGCCCTGATTGGCGCCCTGTTGGCAGCCATTGTCTTTGTCGTGCAATGGGCCCTGGGTTGGGTCAGCGTGACCGCTTTCTTCCACAATAGCATTGGTGGCGTGCCCTTCGCCCTCGCCTTTCTTGTCCCCGTCCTCTTCTTTATCGGAATCGCCGTAAGCGAAGAACTGGCTGTACGCGGCTACATGCTTACCAATACGGCTGAGGGACTTAACCTCCGTTTTATCGGCCCGCGCCTCGCGCTCGCCCTAGCCCTCATAATCACGGCCGTTAATTTTGGCCTGGGGCACGAGGCGGCAGGCCTGTCCACGATCAATATCGCCCTCGCCGGCGCCTGGTTGGCTGCCGGCTTTATTCTCACAGGCGAACTCGCCCTACCCATCGGTATACACTTTACATGGAATCTGTTCCAGGGAAACGTATTCGGCTTCCCGGTTAGTGGCAGCACATTCGACCCCACGACGCTCATTGCCATCGAACAGGGCGGACCTCAGCTCTGGACCGGCGGCAGTTATGGCCCAGAAGCAGGACTGCTAGGCACCCTCGCCTTTAGTCTCGGTATTGTGCTGCTTTTGGCCTGGATCCGCTATACACGTGGCCCCATCACGCTGAAGTCCTCGCTGGCTGAGTACGCTAACAAATCTTAGCCCGTCTCCGCCTCCAACGCCCCCTTCACATTCTCCAGCGTCTGGTTCACCAGCATCTGCGTCCAATTCTCCGCTACCTGCTCCTCTTGCAAATATCGCGGCGTCCATTCCGGGCGCGCGATATCCAGGTCCAGGTGCAATCGCGTGCCCCCATCCTCCTCCGCCAACTGCCACAGCTGCCGGCCCTGCAAATCACCTTCTAGCTTCACGGCCAGGCGCTCCGGCGGATCAAACTCCACGCATGTGCTGGTCACATCCAGCTCCCGTGCCGCAAACTGAATCGTCGTGCGCGAAACGGAGCCCACACCTTTCGTCTCCTGCCACTCCACCACCCGGTCCTCCATGGGCGTCAACTCCGCCGGATCCACGTCCGGCTCGCACAGAAACGCAAACACCTCTTGTGGCGACCGCGCAATAACCGTACTCCCTTCTGCCTCAAAGCGTTCCATGTCCTCATCTCCTTGAACCACCATCCACTGCCATTGTAACACCAAAAAATCTGCGAACGACCCATGGTCGCCATCTGCGGCAAAGCTCTGGTGGCGTGCACGCCCTCCCTATGCTAAACTGCCTCACCACACAATCCAATATTGCCGCAACTGGAAAGAGGTCGGCTCGCTTTGCCCTGCACAGCGACCGGCCCCTTTTGCTTCTTGCCCAACCAACAAAAAGGAGTCTAACATGCTCGGCGAAGCCATCGATCGCACCCTCAAACAGGTCCCCGCGCTCTCCGAAAACGGCCTCAAACTGTCCCGCGCTCTGCATAAAGCCGTCCTACAAGGAGGAGACGGCGCCCGCCGCGCCGCCGACATCCTGCACGGCGTGTGGCTGGGCCACCCCTTGCACCCCATGCTCACCGACGTCTCCATCGGCGCCTGGAGCCTCAGCTCCTTCTTTGACATCCTCTCGCTGTTCGACGACTCCCAGAAGTCACAGAACACAGCCGATTCCCTCGTCGAGCTGGGCAACCTCGCCGCCCTACCCACCGTCCTCGCCGGCCTCGCCGATTTCTCCACCATCCCCAAAGGCGCCGCCGGCGTTGGCCTGGGCCACGCCACGCTCAACGCCTCCGCGTACACCCTCTACCTGGCCTCCGGCCGCGCGCGCTCCGCCGGCAACCGCAGTCAGGCCGTAGCCCTTTCAACCTTCGCCACATCCCTCATGCTCGCCAGCGCCTACCTTGGCGGACATCTCTCCTTTAGCAAGCGCGTGGGCGTGAACCACGCCAAACCGCCCGCCGGTCCACAAGATTGGACGCCCGTCCTCGCCTCCACCGACCTGCAAGAGGCCAACCCCGCGCGCGTCAAAGTCGAGGGCAGCCCCGTTCTCCTCTACCGCAAAGGCGACCGCGTCATGGCCATCGGCGCCGTCTGCGCCCACGCCGGCGGCCCGCTAGAAAAAGGCGACTTCCACGACGACAGCGTGCAATGCCCCTGGCACGACTCCGTCTTCAGCCTGCAAGACGGCCGCGTCGTGCACGGTCCCAGTACCTACCACGTGCCCCACTACCATGCCCGTCTAAACGACGGCAGCGTAGAAATAAGGCTGGCCCGTGCTTAATCGCCTCCCTTTCCCCACCAGGTCTGCCCTCGAGATCCCCCAGATGCTCACGACCTGGCTGCAAGACGCCATCCAGACCCGTACCAAACGGGAGTGGGCCATCTTCGCCCTCATGGGCCAGCGCGCCCTGCTCATGCAAATCGCCCACCCCCTCGTCGCCCGCGCCGTGGACGAGCACAGCAGTTTCCGCCAGAATCCCCTAGAGCGCCTGGCCAGCACCTTCGACCTCAGCATGAAACTCTTTGCAGGTACCGAAGAAGAAGCCCGCGAAGCCGCCACCGCCATCAACCACGCCCACAAACCGGTCAACGGCCCCGGCTACGACGCCCGCGACTCCGATCTCGGCCGCTGGGTTTGGGCCACCCTCGTCGACGGCGCCCTCGTGGGCCACGACCTGTTCATCGGCTCCCTCGCCGCGCGCGAGAAGCAGGTCCTCGTCGACACCTTCATCCGCCGCGGCGCGCTCCTCGGCCTGCGTGAAGACAATCTCCCGCGCACCGCCGCGCAAGTCAAAGAATACCTCGCCGAGCAGGTCGCCACCGGCGCCGTCCACGCCGGCCCCACCGCGCGCCGCCTGGCCCAACCCATGCTCGGCCCCCGTCCCGCCCCACTACAAAACCTCACGGCGTACCTCGCCCGCGCCACCCTGCCCCCCACCCTCCGCCAACAATACAACCTCCCCTGGTCCCTCCCCTCCGAGCTAACCTTCACCATGGTCATCTGCCCCCTCGCCAACCGCCTGCTCTCACGGCTGACGCCGGAGATGGTTTGTTTGCAGGAGAGTGTGCTATAATGTGACCACATTTGTAGATACTTTAGTCAAGTTTTGGAAAAGGTTTGATGACAACTGTTGGCATTCGAGAGTTAAAGCAGAATACCAGTAGGATATTGCGGCGGGTCCGTGAAGGCGGTGAAACGATAGAAATCACCTATCACGGCGAACCCATCGCACGGCTGGTTCCTATCAGCCCTGCCAAACCTTCTACCGAAGAGATCTCTGCCGTCCTTACCGATCTGGACGAATTGTCTGCCGAAATCAGCGCCCAATGGCCCGAAGGCGTATCGGCGCTTGACGCTATCAATGACGTCAGGCGCGGATTGTGATCGTCGTTGACGCCAGCGTATGGGTGAGTTTCCTGGTTAGGCAAGACGCAAACCATACTGTTACTCACCGATGGTTGAGAAGCGTGTTAGCCGCGGGCGAACCGGTCGCGGCGCCAGTAGTCCTGCTCGCCGAAGTCGGCGGCGCAATCTCCCGCCGCATTGAAAATCCCGATGTAGGCGAGAAAGCTGTAAAGCAGCTCCTCTCCATTCCCACCTTACACCTCGTTGGCGTCGATCACGCGCTTGGAATCCAGGCAGGCCATATCGCTGCCCGCCACGGCTTGCGAGGCGCCGACGCCATATATGTCGCCGTCGCCGCCGAACTCAACGTGCCGCTCGCAAGCTGGGATAAGGAACACCTGGAACGCACGTCCGAGACTATTGTCAGTTATGCGCCAACATAATCTACTTCGGCCATGCACTTGACGTGAAGTCTTTCAGTATCCGGACTACGCAGTGCTCGCTACGAATCTCGCGGCGACTCCGAGAATCGATCTTGTTACCCTTCGTTTAGTCCGCCACACTCCCGGCCTCGAAATCCAACGCCAGGGCCTTGGCCTGGACATGATCCGCACCACTCCCTATCAACCCTCGACGGTCCTTTTCCCTCTTCCTTCCAAGCAACCACCGGTTGCCATCTTCCTTCTTCCTCCCCCGCCCCGAGACACTCCCGGGACACCCCACGGAACGTTCCCGGGACTCCCCACGTCTACACTACAGCCATACAATCGATAACCATGTCCATAGGAGGCGCACCATGCGCACGTCTCGACAATCAACCCTACTCATCAGTTCCGGCCTGGCCCTGCTGGGTCTCTTGACAATCTTCATCCTCATCGTCGCCGTCAGCTGCCTTCCGGCAGTGGGGGGCGGCGCGCCGGCGACTGCCACCATCGTGCAGCAAACGGCAACTGCCGGCATAGCCACGCCCCCATTAGCCCAGACGACGACGCCCGGCGAGGCAACGGCCGAAGCGACTGCGACTGTAGAAGCGCCCGCCACTGCCACTCAAGACCCAACGGCGACGGCTACCGTTGGCTCCGCGACCGCCACCACACAACCCACCGCCACCGCCGAAGTCGTGCAACCGGCCCCCATCAACTACGCCATGGCCCTCGAGGACCTGGAGCTACGCAGCGGACCCGACGCCGGTAGTAGTGTCGTCGGACATATGGCCCACGGGCAGATCGCCCGCGTCACCGGCGCCAGCAGCGACGGCGCCTGGTGGCAGCTG
>CAYSMQ010000175.1:2000-9812 GCA_964432035.1 uncultured Ardenticatenaceae bacterium | reverse complement strand
GCCGCCGCTGATCGGTGCGAAGACCGCTTCCAAGCGATTGAGGCCACGGAAGAGCGCGGGGCGTCGCTCGACCAGATGGACGAGGTAACTAGGTGGTAGCAGCAGACCCAGGCCGTACGTCTTGAGGTGTGTAAACCACGGCGACAGGGCGCGTTTGAGCTGGCTCTGGCTTGGGTACCAGATCGATATCTCTGCCTGACCAATGCGCGCCGTCGCCGGTTGACGTAGGCGGCGTAGGGCAGTTCTCTTATCACCGTGGAACAGGTGCCAGGCGACCTCCCACGGGCACAATGGGCCCATGGGCACAAGGACGAGCTTCCCCCCAGGCCTCACGGCGCTTGCCAGACTGCGCGCCAGCGAAGACCAACCCGCAATCGTGTTGAGACCGCCAAAGTTGGAGAAGGCACCGTCAAAAGGCGCTGGAACCGGCCACGCTTTCGCCGTCAGCTCCTGTAAGGATTGGCGCCGAATTGTAACCAGGGCCTCTAAACCGGCGCCGGCGACGCGACGGCGGGCGACGTCAACCATTTCCTGAGAGCCGTCAGTTGCCTGTACGCGCACGCCACGCTGCGCTAGCCACACGGCATCCACGCCCGTGCCACAGGCCAATTCCAGGATGTGACTTCCCGGTGCAAAACACGCCTGCAACGTGCGCCATACGCGGGCGCGTAGCATACGGCCTAACGCCGTGTCTGTAAACGCCTGGTCGTAGCCGACGGCGATGGCGTCGAAAGCGTCAGGCTGGAGAGCGGTCATGGATCAGGAAACAAAAAAGAGGCGCCTTATTCAGACGCCTCTTTGCGATTCAGGGTGTATGCTGTATTACTGAATACGGCGTACGTGCGCGGCGGCGGGTCCCTTTTCGCCTTGCTCGACAGAGAATTCGACGCGGTCACCTTCCATCAGGCTGCGGAATCCAGTGCCTTCGATCGCGGAGAAATGTACAAAGACATCGTCTCCGTCTTCGCGAGCAATGAAACCGTAGCCCTTCTGGTCGTTAAACCACTTTACTGTGCCGACTTCGCGTTCATCCATTTTTTGAAACTCTCCTACTACTACAAAATGCTAGAAATTTGGATGATTAGCCGCCTGCCGTATCAATGAAAAAACCGCCATCTTGCTAAGTCTGGCGGTCCGTACTTCATTCTACCAAACAGAACTTGCGCAATCTTCCGCTTAAATCTTAACCGAAATAGAGGGCGTCGTCAAATAATCGAAGATTATTCAGAATCTACTCACAAATAAGTGATGGCTGTCTCTGGTTTACCAGGCGTCGGCTGCGCGCTCTTTGGCGTCCCAACCGCGACCGCTGCCCCGTTCTTGCCGCTCGCGCTCGCCTCGCGTCAGCCACATTCCCAGCCGTCCCCGGCCCACGTTGAATGCCATTTTGGCCAGCCGTAGCGGATTGGCAGATCCGTCGCGCCGTGCCTTGTGCAGGTTCACTTCATTGACCATCCAACGCGTCGCATGATCGTAGAAGCGCGATGAGTGCCGTCCTGAGACGCTCAAGTCGCGGTCGGTGCGCTGCTTCCAGGAGAGGTCGCTCGTAATGCGGTCGGCGACATCGTCGTAGTAGGGCGTGCCCTTAATTGGATAAGCGACGGTTGTCAAAAAGACATCCGGCGACGCTTTTTTAAGATGGTCGACGGTGGCTTCAATGTCCGAAATCTTTTCGCCCTCATAGCCAAGCATGATAAACATGCCGACCTCAATGCCTCGCTCCTGGAGCATTTGCGTCTTCGCCTGTACGTCTTCTACCTGCGCCTTCCGTTTCATGGCGTCCAGGATGCGTTGGGAGCCGCTCTCTGACCCTATCCACAGACGGTAGCATCCGATGTCGGCGAGCGTATCTATGATCTCTTCATTCAGGCGGTCGGCGCGGCTGATGCATTCGAAGGGGATGCGCAGATTTCTCTTTCGTAGTTCGCCGGCAAATTGCAGAAACCAGCGGTGGGCGATGGTGAAAACGTCGTCTGCATACCACAGCTGATCTGGATCGTACGTTTCTTTGATCCAGGCCACTTCTTCGGCCACATCTTGCGGGCTGCGCCGGCGGTGAGTGTGCCCAAAGACCGTGTGGCTGCACCAGGTACAGGTGTATGGGCAACCGCGCGCAGTGATCAACGAAACCGAACTTAGACCGTGATGCTCGCGCCAGGTATCCAGGTAGCGTCGCATGGGAATGGCCTCGCGATCGGGCCACGGTTGCGCGTCCAGGTCCTGTATCTGGGGCCGGGGAGCCGTGCGTACAACATTGCCACCTTCATCCAGGAAGACAATGCCCGCGATCTCGTCCAGCTTCTCTTTCCCGTGTCGCGCTAGATGCGGTATAAGTTCTTCAAGCGTCAGCTCACCCTCGCCGGCAACCACGATGTGTGCGCCGGCCTGCAAGTACTCGGTTACGTAAGAAATCGGTTCCGGTCCACCCAGGATGACGGTTGCGCCCGCCTGGCGGCAAATGGGAATCATCTTTAGCACATTCTGTTTGGTCATCAGATTGCAGTAAAGACCCACGACGCCGGGTCGCTCACGTTGCACGTAAGCCGCAAAGGATTTCAGGTCTTCGAACGTGCTATCGAACAGTGCGACGTCAAAGCCCTTGCTCTTTAGATGCGAGGAAATATATAGAAGTCCCAGCGTGGGATAAGGCTTCATAATTTCCTGCTCGTGTTCGTCTTCGGCGATGAAGTAACCGTGACTCAAAAGGATGTCCATTGCGCTTCCTTGTGACGCTTATTCTTGTGGCGACGGTTGAGCCGCGTCATTCAGGCTCATGTGCGGCGCGGCCTCCACGTTTGATTCGTGAGGCTGATGGGCCAGGCGGTTTAGGCGCAGGCGGGCCAGCGGCAACGTGAGAAGCCGGTAGACGCTGGCGACGGCTTCGCGTAAATCGTGACGCGTCAGCGCCGCCTGCCGTCGCACGATCTGGCCCCAGCGCGCCAGCACCCGCCGCGAGCGAAACTCCTTGTGTAGCACGACGTGCAGCTGACGATAGAAGGCCGTCGTAAAGGGCCCTCGGTACATCATGGCAAGATCAGCCGAGTCTACCCAGTTTTGCTTTTCGCCAAGCTGAACCTTGACGCTATCGTAGAAACGCGTGCCGGGGAGTGGATAGGAAACGGACATGCCAATATCGTCCGGCTCACAGTCGCGAACCATCTGGAAGGTGCGCTCGATATCTTCTCGGGTCTCACCCGGATAGCCAAACTGCAAGAAGAAGCCGGCGCGTACGCCCGCGTTGTGTAGGATACGGGTGGCATCGTATATTTGCTCAACCTGCGTGCCTTTTTCCATGGCATTCAAGATCTTCTGGGAGCCCGATTCGGCGCCCATCCACACGATATCGCATCCGGCGCGCGCCAACGCCGAAATCTCGTCCTCGCTACGAGTGATGAGATCGGCGCGACTGAGGCACTTGAAGGGCACGACGGCGTCTGCATCTAGAACCGCGTCCGCGAAGCTTTGCCACCAGCCTGGCTTGAGGCCCATGATATCGTCGGCGAACCAGATGTGATCCGGCTCGTAGGTTTCCTTTAGCCACTTGAGCTCGGCAACCACGTTTTCCGGGCTACGCGAGTTATAGCGCTGGCCCCAGATGGGCTTGGCGCACCAGTTGCAGTGATAGGGACAACCACGCGTCGTAACCATGTTCATAGAAAAGTAGCCGTGGCGTTCGTACCAGATACGGCGATAGCGGTCGACGTCCACCAGGTCCCAAGCGGGGAAGGGCAAAGCGTCTACGTCCTTGATATCACGGCGACGTGGATTGCACTGCACATCGCGCTTGTCCGAGGCGGACGAGTCGTCCGCGCGCAGGTGGTAAGCTAATCCTGCAAGCTCTTGGGGCGGCGTACCGCTACGCCCCTCGAGCGAATCCAGCAACTCTCCCAGCGTGATCTCTCCTTCGCCGAGCAGAACGTAGTCGGCGCCGCGCCGCAAATAAGCTTCGGCGTGGTCGGTGGCGTCAGAACCGGCCACAATGGTGATGCATCCCTGCTGCCGCGCGGCGTCGATCATGGTAAACGCCGCCTCACGCATGCGCAACAGACACATCTTGGAGAGATAGTTGAAATTATCTTCATAGATGACCGCGTATCGTGGCTGTTCTTCTTCGAGCGCCTGCGCCCATTCTGCTTCTGATTCGGCCAACATGGCGTCAAAAAGGGCCACGTCGTAGCCGCGCTCGCGGATGTAGCTGGCAGCATACATCGTGCCCAGCGGCGGGTAAGGTTGCATCGCCTCCCACAGCTTGGCGTCGAAGCGCAGGTAGTAAGATTGCCCGAACAGGATCCTGCTCATCATGCGTATCCCTAAAGCCTTGGCGTCGCGCCGTTACTTTGCTTGTGCAATGGCGCGTTCGCATTTGACATTCGTTGTTCGTAGGCGCGAATAATGCGCTGCCCATGGCCCTCGAAGTGACCCTTACACCAGTCAGGACAGAAGGCGGCTTCTACGTCCACGCTTGCCCCCTCTGGCTGGAAGCGTTCCATTTTACGTCTCATTTCCCAACCTTCGAGCCAGCCACCGATTGGCGTGCGCAGGCCGCTTTCCAGCGACCGTTTTAGCGCGCGCAAAACACGGCGTTGGGGCGCGCGGGGCCACGTTCGCGGTGCAGCTGTCGCGTTGGGCAGATAGACGCTTGTCCAATCGTTCAGAGTGCGCAAGCGGTCATAAACGTCGTTGCCCGCAATGGGAACCATCTGCACCAGTTCGTGCGCCGTGTATAGGTTGCGGTCGTGAAACACCATGGCCCGTTCTGAGAGGAAATAGTTTGGGCAGAGGTGGCATCCCCGCTGCGCTGCCAATCGCACGAGGAGAATGATAAAGGCGCGGTTGACCCACAACCGGTCTGATTCGGTGACGACCAAGTAGTCGATATCGGCATCGGGCGTCACGTTGTCGACGGCGAGCGAACCCGTCACGGCGACCATGCGCGAAAAGGGCATAGCCGCCATACGGCGTCCGTAATGGAGGGCGGTGGGCCAGAGGGACGCCGCAATCTGCGCGCGATGACGCCGGACCTCTACAATGTGCTCGCGACCGGGTAGCGTGAAAAAGCCGTCGCGGAAAGAAAGCCTGCCGTCCAGGATGGGGCGCTGGCGCAGGAGAGCGTTGACCTCGTGCTCGGAAGCCGCCATACCTATCAGGAAAAAGCAAACTTCCTGCGCCGTCAGCGGATAGTCGAATACATCAACGTAGGCCACCGTGCGCACGATGGCTTGCGCCAATGATTCAGGGGCGGACGCCTGCTCAAGTAACTCAATTCCATTGCCTTGTGAATGTTGCAAGCGACCTCCCTATGCTGGACGCTATTCGATAGGGCAGACTGTTTCTGCCGTAAGCGACGGGTTATTGTAGCCCATGTCGCTCAGCGGACCCGTCGGATTGTCGGCCGACTGTAACTGTCCGGTGACGACGTCACAGGCGGCTGCCAGATTGTTGCCGTTACTCTCCCATTCCGAAAAGAGACGATCGGCCGCCGCCGTGATAGCCGCGTCCGGATACTCTTCATTTAGCCAGTTGCGCCAGCGCGTGGATTCGGTAATGTCGCCGCGCATCAAGGGCATCAACGACAGACGGAATCCGGCAAACTGGCGCGCGTAGTCGTACACATCTTCATCGGTGCCGCTGAAGAACGCCACATTTTCCAGGTCAGGATTAACGATGACCTCTTCATAGCGAGCGCTAGCGATGTCGTACTCTTCCTGGTCAAAGGCGTAGTTGGCGTTATATAGCCAGTGGTGCCGGTAATTCGTCTCTTCCCACACCTGCTCCGCCAGCGTGACAGCCTCGCCAGACCAGGACCAGATTTCGGTGCGCGCGCGCTGAATGCCGGCGCCCGCAGACCCCACGATGCCTCCGTGGATCACAAGGTCTGGCAGCTCATCGTCGTTGGCGTCGCGGACCTCTTCCTGGTCCACGTAGGCTAAGCTCACCGTCTCCGGGATCGTCTCTTCTGCGGGCTGACCGTCTTCAGGCAGTTGCACCAGGCTACGCACGGGACCGTCGGGAGCGCCAATAACCTGGTAGTAGTGGTAGCAGGTGTGTGCGCCGCACGTCGTGTAAGTAACGATCGCCTCTGGCTGTTCGTCGCCGGTCATGTCTGCGAGCTCCACTAGTTGTGGCGCGCCTGAGAAAAAGTCAAGCTCGCCCTCGTCACGAACCTGGTGCAGCATTCCGTCTTCGCCCACGATCCATAGATCGCCTGGATGCCCTTCCTGGAGCAGAGGGGGTTGCTCTCCCTCTTGCAGCCGGGAGTAGTCAATTGTTAGCAGCCACTCGTCAACCTCGTCGTCGTTGAGGTCCGCTTCGCTGCAGGTATCCTCTGCCTGCCGCCATTGCGCCTCGGCGAGAATGCGGCAGACGTCCTCGACGCCTGCGTCTGACCCTGTCGCCTGCGTTATCCACTGCTCCAACTCTTCTAGCGTCTCGGGCGGTTCGCCTAGTTCCTCGAGCGAAGGCCCGCCAGGCGTAGGACTCACGGCGAGGGTTGGGGTTGGCGCAGTGCTGTCTCCATTTGCCGGCTCGTCACTACCCACGGTCGACGTAGGTGGTAAATTGACTACCGTCGGTGGCGCTGATAGCGTCGCCTCGGGCTCAAGAACGTCGTCTACCAGACCGCAGGCCAGGGTGGGTAAAATTAGAAACATAAAGGTTAGTATGACACGACTCTTTTTCATGGTTACCTCTTGATTTCAGGACGAACAGTTGCGCCAATTATTGCGCGCTGCCGAGTCGTGTCAAAAGGGACGCCCTCTTTCTCAGGCAAGCCCTATCGGCTAGCATCGTCCTGCCGGATCAGTTATTATGTCGAAGCGCAATCTGAAAAGTAACGGGTAACCTATGTATGGATTAATTGGAAAAATGATTGCCGCCCCTGGCAAGCGGGAGGCGCTAATTGAGATCTTGCTTGAAGGACAGGCCGATATGCCGGGCTGTCTGAGCTATATCGTGGCCCGCGACAGAGAGAATGAAAACGCCATTTGGATTACTGAGATCTGGAAGAGCCAGGCCAGCCATCAGGCGTCATTGTCGCTGCCGTCGGTGCAACGGGCCATTGAGCGTGGTAAACCGCTCATCGCCGGTTTTGGGGAACGATTCGAAACGGAACCGGTTGGTGGCGTGGGGTTAGCCGACTAGAAAGAAATCGGATGTCTCTACGCCAGGCCGGCAACCAGCAGATTAAGTGCTGTCACCATATCCGCCCGCCCCATCTTGACGTCCACATCCGTTTGCAACAAATGGCTGTAAACCTGTTCAAGCTGCGGTAGGGAGTAGTGTTGGCTCTGCTGGTGAACTTTGCCGGCGACAAAGCTGTGCATTTTGAGTTTTGTGGCAATCGCGGGCGGTCGAAGGCCGTCCTCTGCCAGCTCCTTAACCTGAATAAGCAAGCGGAACTGGCGCACAATCATAGCAAAGAGATAAAAGGGGTCGGCTCCCTCATTCAATTTCGTCTGCAACAGCGTCGCGGCCGTGCGACCGTCGCGCGCGCCGAGCGCGTCGACCAGGTCAAAGATGCTGGCTTCGGCAACGTAGGGGCATAGGACCGAAACGTCGTCGCCCGTAATTGGGCCGTCTTGCGCGCGGTATAGCACAAGCTTTTCAATTTCGTTGGCCAGAATTGAGAGATCGTTGCCGATATTTGTGACCAGTAGATGCACGGCCCGTGGCTCGATCTCACTGCCGCCTTCCTGAACCTGTTGGCGGACCCATTTCTCCAGGGCGCGCCCCTCGGGGCGTTTGAAGGCGCGCACGTATCCGTTTTCCTGCTTTTCGGCGAACGTCAGCAGGCGGTGGTTGCGACGCAGCGCT
>CAYSMQ010000175.1:0-1990 GCA_964432035.1 uncultured Ardenticatenaceae bacterium | reverse complement strand
CAGGTCCGGCAGATAGTCGACGAGTTCGTCGACGAAGGGACGCGAGTTGTTTTGGGCGAGACTGTCTTCCACGATCACCACGCGCCGCTCGGCCAGGAAAGGCACGGAATCGCAGGCCTGGCGTAGTTCTCCAAACAGTGGTACGCCACGAAAGCGAGCCGTGTTCAGCTCCAGCATAGATGGATCGCCGAGCCGGGCCAGCAAATCATCCAATGTTTCTTTTTGCGAATGGGCGTCGTCGCCGTGGAAGATATAGAACATTTAAATAGGCGATCAGCCTCTTGTTTCCACCTGATAGGCATTGACGGCGATCGTTTTGCCGGGCGCCAGAAGGAGCTGGAACAGGCGCGTAATAAACGAGGGCCGAATTTTGCGAACGCGTACCACCTCTAGATCCTGTAGGTCGCCGTCCGTCGTAAATCTCTCCTGAATCGCCAACCCCAGCGGGCGGGAAACGATCAGGGCCACAACGCCGGCAAGGATAGCAGAAGGCAGACCGCTTAGAAATACCGATAGGTCCATGCTCGGGCGTTTCTGCCGCCGCTGTTCCAGCCCAAAAGCCGACTGCGAGGCGAGCGCCCCAAGCGCGGCTGTCGTGAGCAGCACAGTGCCGCAATTGGGGTGCACGGCGAGATGTTTTTCGCCGTTCTTCATGCGACTGTATGCCTCTTCTACGGCCGAGGCAATGTCCTCTTCGCCAATATCCCCGTAGACGTTCAGATGGAATCCACGAAAATCGGAATGTCCCTGAGCGCTGAATTTCTTGTGGTTTTCGCTCAGCACGTGAATCGTCGCGTGTTCCAGACCGTGGTTGCGACGCGTGCGGCTGAGCAGATGTTGCAATGTCTCTAGCATGATGACTCCATATAAGGTCGTTTACGACTCCGATTTCCCTTTATAACATGGAACGGCCCGGAGGTAAACGAGCACTCATGAAGCTGTATAAGTGGGCAGCCCCAAGTCCGGCATCTGCTTTCCCTGGAGAAAGGCGCGCAACGCGGCTCGTGTAGCGCGGCGGTCGTCCCAGGGGTATTCTGTAACGCCGAAACACATCGATTGCTCGTGACCCTTGCCGCAGATTAGGACCAGGTCATCTTCTTGCGCCAGCGCAAGAGCACGATAAATCGCTCGCCCGCGATCGGGAACACGCCAGAAGCTGCGACCTTCGACTCCGCCCTCGCTGCGACAGCCCTCGGCCATCGTTGCCAGAATCTCATCTAGTGATTCGGTGCGCGGATCCTCGGCTGTGAGTACGGTGAGATCGGCCTCGCGCGCGGAAATCTTGGCCATGAGAGTGCGTTTGGCCACATCGCGCTTGCCCGCGCTGCCAAAGACGGCGATGATGCGACCGGAGACCATATCGCGCACCGATTCCAGCGCCCGCTGCAGTCCGTTCGGCGTGTGCGCAAAATCGACGATAACGGGAAAGGCCTGTCCTTCGTCAATGCGCTCCATGCGCCCGGCAAGAATGGGAAATTCTCGAAAGCCACGCGCGATCGTAGCGCCGTCAATCCCCAGGACATCGGCTGCCGCTGCCGCTGCCAGCATGTTGTAGACATTAAAGCGACCGACATAGCTCGATCTAGCCGACGCTTGCGAAGCAGGTAGATGCAAGCGAAACGTCGTTTCACGCGCGCTAAAACTCAGCTCCGAGGCGCTCACGTCCGCCGGCTCATCCAGTGCATAGGTCACGCGGCGCGGCGTGGGGATGTCAACCAGCCGTTCATAGGAGCTATCGTCGGCGTTCAGAACAGCCGTCTTCGTCAGGACTTGCTTCTGGACATTACTGGTGGGCACGCGCGGGGTGCTGGCGCTCAGCGCTTCGAATAGCCTCGCTTTGGCCGCAAAGTAGGCCTCGTAACTGCCGTGGTAATCGAGGTGTTCGTGCGTGATGTTGGTGACGATGGCGACGTCGAAGTCGATAGCCCCGACACGATGCTGCGCCAGGCCGTGCGAGGTGGCCTCTAGTACACAGTGTGTCAATCCGGCG
>CAYSMQ010000174.1:0-9821 GCA_964432035.1 uncultured Ardenticatenaceae bacterium | reverse complement strand
TCGGGACGATCGAAAGTGTGGGCTACATCGGGGGTTGCAAGATAATTCACACTTTCAACCGGTTGCGTGCTGTCTGCCAGGAAAGCATCGATTAGCTGGACAAAGGCGTCAGCTATCTGCCGCCGCTCAGATGCGGAAAAGACGTCTTCATGGAAGTCGAAGTAGAGCTCAAAGCATTCTGATGGACTGTGGTCATTGACGTGGAGAACAAGGCTTTCGGCGCCGTATCCTGGGTGGATTCGTTCGGCCTGCACGCCCGCACCGTTCAAGGTGAGCACAGGCGTATGGTACATGTTGAACATTACATCGAAAGCCTTATTATCGAGGGCCAGCGCAGAAGCGACCTGATAATGGACCATTGCGCCTCGCGTCTCGCGCTTTACCTTCTTTAGAAGTGAAATGAAGGTATCGTCTTCTGAAATCTCGACTTGAAGGGGGCAGAGCTCCATGATGAGGCCAATCGTATTTCTGAACTGTTCTGTAAAGCGATTGTGTACGGGCGTCACAACACCTAATCGGCGATTGCCGCTGAGCTGATGGAGTTGGGCGAAGTAAAGGGAGGCAAATAGATTGTAAAGGCTGAGGTCTTCGCTAACGGTGAAGATGCCCTCTTGGCGGGCAATGTTCCTTAACTGCTCGGATTGTTTGTGGCTGAGACGATGTGAGACTCTTGTTACTCTACTTGTTTTTTTAACTGGTTGGCGCCCAAAGAAGCGGACGTACTCTGGACCTGGTTCCAGTTTTTTTGTCCAGTAGTTTTCAGCCTTTATAGAATTGGCTGATTTATGATAGTCTCGCTCGTAGCTCGCATATTTCTCAAACGATGGGAGTATCGGTGCTTCGTCCAGTTGTCCCTGGAGGGATCTCTCGTAAAGCTCCTCTAAATGCCTAAAAAGCACAAAGAAAGAAGATGCGTCGGCGATAATGTGGTGTTGGTTGATATACCAGAGAAACTGTTCTGGCGCGATCTTGAGTAAGGCGGAGTCGAAGAGTCGTTCATCAAGTTTGAGGGGAATGGCACTGCGCCGCTGCATCCAACTACGCGCGGCGACGGTCGGATGCGTCTCGTGTGAAAAATCCAAATAAGGCAGCTCATAGTTGTCAACCCGGGGAACGCAACGTTGTGGCACGCCATCAGCTTCGCCAATCACGGTACGCAGCGCATCGCTCTGGCTCACGAGGGCCTGGAAAGCGTTGTTGAAATGTTCGCGCGAAACGGGGCCATCGATGTGGAAGGCAAGAATCGTGTTTAGAAAAGGAACTGCCGGGCGCAGCTCTTGCGCTGTCCAGTAGAGTAACTGCAACTTCGTCAGATTTGACTGTGGATAGATATCGCTAGCTTTCACCTATTTACCTCTCACCGGTTCCTAGTATCTATATCAAGTGCGACACCAATATTCATGATGAATGCACACAGCAGCGTTTGGTTGCTTAAATAATCAGGAAAAATTTGTGGTACATTGCGTGTTAGCCAAAAACGTATGGGTACCAGCGACGGGCTGGAGTTCTGCGCATGAGTGTCATGAGGAGCAGAGGACCGGCGAGACCGGCGCCGATCAGAGTGAGCTGGTAGACGAGTTGGTTGCCCAGGGTCCAGGGCGCGTAGCGGTAGAGGGCGACTGCGACGACGTACATGGCGGGAATATGGGCCAGGTAGATGCCGAGGGATTTGGTTCCCAAATTGTTAAGTGATCGTTGGCCAGGAATGGAAAAGGCGCCGAGGGCCAGAAAACCGAGGCTGAAGAGCGCCATGTAGGCGAAGCCGGACAGGGCGGGTAGATCGGGCCCAGACCAGGCCACGGGCGTCTGGCGACTGAGGAACCAATGTTCGGCAGCGGAAAGGGGACCCAGGGCAATGACGGCGGTGACGATGGCCCAGCGAGCGCGCAGCAGCCACTGTTTGAAGGCGGTGGCGTGGACGCCAGCAACCAAGCCGATGGTGAAGTAGAAAATGCGCGCGGGAAAGGACCATTTGGGCAGAGCGGCGATGGCGGAGGCCCAGGCAGGTGTGTGCAGTCCGAGAAGAACTAGGTAGTCAAGGCCGCCGTTGACGAGTAGCTGCAGGAGCCCGGTGGCCAGAAGTAGGAGGCGCCAGTTGGATTTGGCTACGGGCGCCAGGATGGGAGCCAGGAGATAGTATTGGATAAGCAGGATGAGGAAGTAGTAAGGTTCAAGGATCTCTCCGACAGAATTTGGTAGGCGGCGGAAGACCAGGGCGTGGCGAATGATGACCCAGAGAAGAACTGGTGGAATGAGTTTTTTGACTCTGGGGAGCACCATGTTGCTGTCGACGTGCGCGTCCTTGCCGCGGGCCATGAAAGCGATGAAGAAGCCGGAGACGAAAAAGAAAGCGGGCACGGCGGAGGCGGTGAGGGATCGGCTGAGCATGAGGGCATGGTAGGGAAAGGTCCCCAGCTGCTCGTAATTTGGTACGGCGACGTCGCGGTAGCGATGGGTCCACTCGAACATAGCCTGAAAACCGAACGAAGTCGCATGGTGAATGGGAACCATGAGCGCCGCGATGCCGTTGAGTAACAGGAGACGGCTTGTGAGGCGCAGGGCGCTTCGCTTAGGGGCGGTTTTTTCGGTTGGATGGCTTAGGAATGGGACGCTTATCTTCATGACCTACGAATCAAGTTTCTTTAGCAACGTGTGATTGCCAGTCGTGAAATTCGTGAAGCTAGTGGCGATTATCTAACCTGTTTTTGACGAAGGTTTCGGCTGCTGCGAGGGTTTCGAAGTTGTCGGGAACGACGTCGCCGTCATTGACGGTAATGTCGAATTGTTCTTCGATGAATTGGATGAGGCGTAAAAGGGCCAGTGAGTCGAGGATACCGCCGGCGATAAGGGATTGCTGGGGATCGAGACGTTGGCGATCCGGGGCGAGCATGATTTCTTCGGTGATGAATTTTTCGAGGGTCTGGGCGATGGTCATGATAACTCCTTGGAGATTCGAGATTTGAGATTGGAGCCTTGTCTCCCGATCTCTAATCTAACTTGGTCAGTTCAACGCGGTCTATTTTTCCGGTAGAGGTTTTGGGTAGGGCGTCGAGAAAGTGGAAGGTCTCGGGGACCATATAGCCAGGTAGATGGTTTCTACAGTGAGCTTCCAGATCCTGAACAGTAATGTTGTTGCTGTTAGCAATGACGATAAAGGCTTTGATACGGTTGCCGACGAGATCGTCGGGAATGGCGACGGCGGCGGCTTCTTTGACACCATTGCAGGCGTAAAGGGCAGATTCGATTTCGCCCAGTTCGATGCGGTAACCACGGCTTTTTATCATGTGGTCGCGGCGGCCGATAAATCGCCAGTTGTCGCCGTCTTCGTCGAGGACGACGATGTCGCCGGTGCGATAGGCGGTTTCAAGGTAGTGTGGCTGGTAGGGGTTGGGCACGAAGCGTTGGGCAGTTTTCTCGGGGTCATTCCAGTAGCCCTGGGCCACGCAGGAGCCGCGCACCCATAGTTCGCCTTCTGCGCCGGGCGTTTCAACGAGGCTGCCGTCGGAGCCGACGGCGAAGACTTCCATGTTTTCGCAGGCCACGCCGATGGGAACGGGTTGGGTGCGCTCGGGAGCCAGATCGGCGGGCTGCACATGGTAGTAGGTGCAGACGTTTGTTTCGGTAGGGCCGTAGAGGTTGTAGTAGTCGGCGTGCGGTACTTTTCGGATCAGTTGGCGCAAGTATTTGATTGGAAAAACCTCGCCGGCGAAGAGGATGAGGCGCAGGGCGGAGAGATCGTGGGCGTCCAATTTGCCGTAGTTGACCATCATGGAGAGCACGGAAGGTACCATGTAGGTGGCGGTGATGCGCTCCTCTTGCAGGAGGCGGACTAGCTGAATAGGAAAGATAGAAAGTTTTTCGGGAACGAGGACGACAGTGCCGCCGGCGGCGATGGTGACAAAGATGTCGAAGGTGGACAGGTCGAAGTGGATAGGGGCGTGGCTGGTGACGCGGTCGTTCTCGTCGATGTTAAAGCGGTGCAGGCACCAATTGATAAAGGTGAAGATGGTACGGTGCGCGATCATGACGCCTTTGGGCTGACCGGTGGAACCAGAGGTGTAGAGTAAGTAGGCTAGATCGGTTTCGATGGCGCCGCTGTTATCTACGGCGTCGCCGGGAGCGGCGTTGACGGCGTCCCAGGGGATGTGGCGGACGCTAACTGCGGCGTCTGGAAAGGGAGCATCTTCTTTGCTCGGCTCGGCGAGGATGATGGTTTGTAGGCGCGCGCCCTCTTGCAGGATGGCAGCAACTGCGTCGCGTTTGTCGGGAGCGGTGATCATGACGTTTATGTCACAGTTATCGATAATGTAGGCCAGGCGGGCGGCGGGGGCATTGGGATCAAGGGGCACGTAGACGCCGCCTGCTTTGAGGATAGCGAAGATGCTTATGACAGAGGCGGGGGACTTGTGCAAATAGATCCCAACGCGGTGTCCGCGGCGCACACCGGCCTCTTGTAGGGTGTAGGCGAGGCGGTTGCTAAGATCGTCGAGCTCGGCGTAGGTGAGGGCCTGCCCGTCGTAGCGGACAGCTTCCTTGTTCGGGAAGCGAGCGGCGCTCTGGGTTAGGAGGTGGTGGAGGAGGTAGGTATCGGGTTTCATGTCTCAGGTGTCGAGTGTCATGTTTCAGGTTTGCAGGTTTGCACGCGTCTTTCGTGCATACTTCTTACTTGCATGCTTGCTGTTACAAGCCCAGGAGGCGGGCGATGATGGTGCGTTGGATGTCGGAGGTACCGGAGTAGATGGTGCCGCCAATGGCGTCGCGGAGGTCGCGTTCGATTTCCATTTCGGTCATGTAGCCGTAGCCGCCGTGGGTGCGGATGGCATCGTGGCTGGATTGGACGAAGGCTTCGCTGAGGAAAAGTTTGGCGATGGCCGCTTCCATGGTAGCGGGTTTGCCGCTCTTCTTGAGCCAGGCGACTTTGTAAAGGATGAGGCGGGCGACTTCGAGGCGCACCTTCATGTCGGCAATGCGGTTGGAGACGGATTGGAAACGGCCGATAGGCTGGCCAAACTGGCGACGCTGGCGAGCGTAGGTGATGGTTTCTTCGAGCTGACGCTGCATAGCGCCGACCTGCCCGGCAAGGATGCAGCTCCGTTCCCATTCCATGGAGCTGTTGAAGATGGTGGCGCCGGCGCCTTCGGCCCCCAGGCGATTTTCTGGGGGGATGAGGCAATCTTTGAGGATGAGTTCGCCGAGAGGCGCGGTGCGCAGACCCATTTTGTGCATATCTTTGCCAACGGAGAAACCGGGAGTGTCTTTTTCGACAAGGAAGGCGCTGATACCGAAGCGACCTTTGTCGGGGTCGGTGGTGGCGAAGATAAGGGCCAGGTCGGCGACGGGTGCGTTGGTGACGAACATCTTGCTGCCGTTGAGCAGGTAGCCACCGTCCACACGCCGGGCGCGGGTGCGTAGGCTGTAGGCGTCGGAGCCGGCGTCTGGTTCGGTCATGCCGTGGGCGCCGATTATTTGGCCGCTGACTAGACGGGGAAGATACTTTTCTTTTTGGGCGTCGCTGCCAAAAGCAAGAATGGGATGCTGCACGCTCCACATCTGGGCGTTAATGGCAAAGACGAGGCCGTTGTCGCGGCAGCCGTAGCCGAGCCCTTCCATGACGAGCATGGTCGTGAGGATGTCGGCGTCGGAGCCGCCGTAGACTTCGGGCACGGCGAGGCCGTGTATGCCGAAATCGGCACACTTACACCAGTTTTTTCGAGAGAATTGGCTGTGGCGCTCGCGCTGAAGAAGTTCGTCGTTTAGTTCGTTTTGCGCAAAGTTGATTACGGCGTCTTTGTAGGCGAGCTGTTCGTCGGTCCAGGAGAAGTCCATAGTTACGCTAAAATCGCACTCATGAATCACCAATGCAATGTCAGGCAGATTTGACGGTTGTGTTGATGCGGATTAGGCTTGCTGCGCGTTTCTGGGAAAGAGGTACGCAACCTATTCTGGAGGTAAAGATGATTGGAAACCGAGTAAGTAGAGCCTGGCTCGGGCGGGTCGCCGGGATCTGTATGTTTGTTGGCGTAGTCTTGTCGGCGTCGGGCGGGTCGCTGCTATGGGCGAGGGAATCGCCGGATGAGGGTGACACGCACCTAGGGCAGGGGGCGGATGGCGACGCGTACCTGCCGTTTGTGGTGCGTTCTCTGCCGCTTGAGGAGTGGCCACAGTGTATGGAGGCGCAGCACAATGCGCGGGAATGGCATGGGTTGATGAATTCAGAAGAAGAGTGCCATTATGATCACGAGCATAAGGATAACCCGCACCTGCTGGATGATGTATTTGGCACGCAGCTGTATGAGTGGGCGGGCGGCTCAATATCGTACCCATGGCAAACGGGGGATGGGCACGGCGAAAACGAGCACAAGCATGAGGCTTATGGCTGGATCGTGATGCGCGATTTGCCGCCGAGCATGTCCAGTAGTGAGGCCGGCACCCCGGCGGGACCGGGTTTTATTAAGCATTTGCGCATACAGGGACATTTTGATCTGAACGTGACGGGGGCGCCGACGCGCTTTCACTCTTCATACATTGAAGTGATGGTTTGCTATAAGGCGCACCCCACTGATTGTGGGATCGCGCGCTATGGCGGGCACCAGGATTACGGGGAACTACGCGTTGATGGTAATTGGATTCCACTACCGGACGATCCGGAGGCCTATGATGGGGTCGAGCCGCCGGCGGTGCCGGAAAATGATTATGATCCTTTGCTTGAAAAGCGGGAGCACACGTCAGAGACGAACCGGGTGGCGTGGCTGGGACGCTTTCACTATCTGGGCGGTGAGGAGGTGCCTATCAATTACACCGGGTTTAACCACCGCACGATGGACGCTTTTGGGCCGGTGAATCCTGCGAATTTGAGCGAAATTATCTTGACGGATCCGGCAGTATACAATAACTCGACGCATGGATTGGACTTCTTTATTCTACGTATGCGCCACCACATGGCGGGCGCGAATGGGCGTATGAATTGGTCCGGCTACGCGACGCGCTTTGGATTGGACGCGAACCCGGCCTGCACAGAGGTGGGCCTGGATTGCGTTCCGATTTCTCTGGAGAATGTGCCGGCGGTGCGCAGTGTCAACATCCAGCCGCGGTTGATTAAGGAATATGATGTATCGCCGGAGGGCGTATCGTGGATTGAGTATCCGAATTAGAGCGAGAGGGCAACCGAAGGTTGCTTGGAGCTGGAGCCAGAGTGTTTCCTCAAGCTCTACCCTCTCCTTCTGCGGCTTAGGGCGAGCTTGACGACGCCGGCTACCATGACCAGGAGGCCGGCGGGGATGATGGCGAATAGGATGAGAGCGAGTGGATCGGCGGTGGTCTGGCGAATTGCCTGGACAACGTTGGCGGCGCCCGGCGTTTCTTCGGAACCGTCCTGGGCGGCGGAGGACTGGGCCACGCCCGCGTCGGCGGTGGGTCTGGCGGCGCTTTCTGTGTTTGCAGGCGCGGCAAGCGGCGTTGCACCCGTAGCGGAGGGTGCGGCGGGTGTGGCGGCGGCGAATACGGGTTGATCTTCGTTGTCGGCTGCAGCGAGTGAGCCGGAGTGCAGGTCTGCGTTGTGACGCAGGGTGAAACGCGGACCCTGCCCAGCGTCCTGGCCGGGTGGGTCGTAGAGAATCAGGAGGTCAGCTGTGTCTAAGCCTTCAGTAGAAGGGGGCTCTTCTTCTGAAGGGCTTGGTTCCTCAACGCTTACGCGGGCAGAGAGTGTAGCGCCAAGTGTCGCGGGTAAGTAAGCGGTGGTGGTGGAGCTGTCTGGCCACCGGAGGCGGGAGGACTCTTGCCAGCGTGTGCCGTCCCAATACCAGTGCCGGAGAGTGTCTGGCGTGGCGTGTAGAAGATGGATGGCTTGCTGTAGACCGACTGACGCGCTGGCGCCGGGGGGCACGAGGATGCGTTGACCGAGCTCCCAGGTTTGCCCGCTATCGAATGAGCGCTGGCTCCAGAGAGCGGCGGTATCGCCACTGGCAGCGCTCAGCCGTTCGGAGGACGTGCCGTCTACGGCCTCTTGCCACATGGCGTGGACTGTGGTAACGGTTTTAGATTGGTCGGGCTGGAGGTGGAGTTGGTACCAGGAAACCGGACCGGCGAATAGTTGGTGAGGTGTAGTGAAGGATGATTCGCCGTTTGACGCTTCGCCTTGGGAGTGTATGTAGTGCAAGGCACGGGTCTGTATGGCGCCTTGGACGCCGATTGTTTGTTGGGTGACGAGGAAATGCATTTGGCCAGTATCACTGTCGAGGGCGAGGCGTGGGCCGCCGACGACGTGCCATCCGGCCGCGGCGCCGTCCAGAATGGCGCTGGGTGGGGACCAGGTTGCCCCCATGTCTTGTGAGGTAGTGAGGTAGAGTCCACGCTGCTCGTTGAAGGGTACGGTGTAGGCAACGAAAATTGTGCCGTCGATGTGGGCGATGGCGGGTTGGACGGCGTGAGCGCCGGGCGGAGCGGGCAGGACCTGGGGCGAAGACCAATCGGCGGCGGTGAGGGCCTGATTGCTGCTTGCTCTGCTGAAGTAGATGGAGCCTTCGTTGGTATGCCAAGTAAGCAGGAGGACGTCCTCGGTAAGCGAAGCGGCGTCCGGCGCAATGGTCACGGCGGGTGCTCCGGTCGGACCCTGGGAAGCGGAGACGAGGACGAGGGGGCGCGTCCAGGAGCAGTTGTCTGACACGGCTGTACAGTCTGCACCGTCCAATCGGGCATAGTAGATAGCCTGTTGGGCGGGCTCGTTCCAGAAAGCGTGGGCGGCTGACCCTTCAGCCTGACCGGTGGTGGTTAACAGCTGGAGGCCGTTTGTCTGCTGGCTTTGGTCGAATACTGAAACAGGAACGCGCCAGGGACTGGCGGCGAACCAGTCGTTGAGGTCTTCTACGGCTCGCTGCAAGGTCCAGATATCTTTGCTATCGTCCTGCTGGCAGCCGACGACGATGACGGTATCGGCTTGCGGCCGGCCGGCCTGTAGGCAGCCGAGAGTGACGGGTTGGAAGGTGTCCGGATTGGTGAAGGAGGCGAGCGCGTCTTGGGACTGTGGTTCGCTCCAGGACCCCACTGGGATCTCTGCGTCTGTAGGACTGTTCGATTGCGCAGCCGCGCCGGTATCAGCGCTTTGGGCTTTCCAGGCTTGGAGGTAGGGGCGGCCGTCGATGACGGTGAAGAGGAGGGGAGCGGCGCCGGGATAGGTGAGCATCTGCAGGTGGGAAGGGCATGAGAGGAAGGATTGGAGCATAGGTTGCCGCCCATGCCAGGTCTGGCCGCCGTCGTCGGACCAGTCGTAGTATTGGGTACAGGGGGCGTCGTCGTGGCCAGCCTGCCAGAGGGTGAGAAGTGATTCACCAACGCTGGCTAGATGCAGGTTGGTGGGCGCGGTAGCGCCAGGCGGATCGTCAGGGCCGAGGTCTTCATGTATGACAATGTCATACGACGATTGCTGCCCGTCAAGCAGCGTTGACGGCGGCCATGCCCGCCCAGCACGCCGGCAGCTCGTCAGTCCGCGAGGGCGAGGTCGATGCGGTGGATGAGCGCCTGGGCTTCGGCGAGGATTCCGTCGGCCAACGCCGTCGCGTTGCCCAGGGCGCTGGACAGGGTGAGGGCGTCGACCCGGACCCGATCGGGGTGGCCCGCCGGGAGCGCCCAGATGCGGCCCCGAAAGGTCGGGCCCGTCTCGATGCCCGCTTCGAGCATGAGGGTGTTCCGCTCCCCGACCAGAGGCACGGTGGAGCCCGGGTCCACCCGGTGGTGGCCGAGCACGAGCCCCTCGCCGACCAGCACACCCATCCCGAGCTGGTCAGTGAACTGCGTGTTGTTCTGCGAGACGATCAGCTCGTCCCGGG
>CAYSMQ010000173.1:0-9842 GCA_964432035.1 uncultured Ardenticatenaceae bacterium | reverse complement strand
GCGCCTTACTCATGCGGCGCCTCCAGGGCGCTCAGGCAGTCGCCAAGAATGCCCACCGCCTCGTCCAGTTGTTCGCGATCGATTATTAACGGCGGGCACAGCCGCAACACGTTGTCGCCGGCGTTGATTACGAGCAGCCCGCGTTCACGAGCCGCCTGCAACAGCGGATGCACCTCACAATCCAGCTCCACACCGACCAAAAGACCCTTGCCCCGGACCTCACGTATGAGGGGAGACGCCAGATCCTGCAAGGCGTCGCACAAATATTGGCCTTTCTCCCGTACCTCGGCCAGCATTTGCACTTTGTTAATGCGTCCCAGGACGACCTGTGCCGCGCGACAGACCAGAGGCCCGCCGGCGAACGTGCTGCCGTGGTCGCCTGGTTTTATCACCTGCGCGACGGCCTCGCGCATGAGAGCCACGCCGATGGGTAGTCCGCCGGCGAGGGGCTTGGCCACGGTCATGATGTCGGGAGTGACATCGTATGCCTCGTGGGCCCATAAGGTCCCCGTGCGACCCAAACCGCACTGAACTTCGTCGAAAATCAAAAGGGCGCTATGACGATCACATAGCGCCCTTAATACCTCCAGAAATTGTGGCGTCGCGGCATTGACGCCACCTTCGCCCTGGACCGGTTCCACGATGACGGCGCAGGTGTCGTCATCGATGGCAGCTTGCGCGGCCTGTACGTCGTTAAAGGTTGCCACGCGCACGCCGGGTACCAGCGGTTCAAATGGCTTCTGGTATTTTTCCCGGGCGGTGACGGCGAGTGCGCCCATTGTGCGCCCGTGGAAGCTGCCGGTAAAGGAGACGATATTCGTCTTTGTGTCGCCGCCGCCGTTGGCCCGGGCATATTTGCGCGCGAACTTGAGCGCCGTTTCGTTGGCCTCGCTGCCCGAATTGCAGTAGAAGACGCGGTCGGCAAATGAACTCTCCACGAGTTGCTGTGCCAGCGCTGCCTGCGGTTCGGTCAGGAATAAGTTGCTGACGTGTGTGAGCGTGGCGGCCTGGTCGGCGACGGCCTCGACCCATTGTGGGTCGCTGTGCCCCAAGGCGGTCACGGCGATACCGGCCATCATGTCCAGGTAGCGTTTGCCGTCGCTGTCATAAAGGTAGACGCCTTCGCCGCGTTCGAGGACAAGATCCGGTCGCACGTAGGTCGGCGCCAGGTAGGTCTTGTCAGCTTCGAGAATGTCCGTTTTCTGCATTAAGAACTCCTTCTACGAGATTATTGCATCGAATTTGCGCGAATTTCCTCGAAATGTGATGCTATTGACTGTGATTGCTTTTCTCCAGGCTGAAGCGTGTGCCGCTGCGTGTCAGAAGGCCGTCGATGTTGGTGATGATGACTTCAGAAACGCCGGCGGCGACCAGGTCCAGGGCAGCGTGTACTTTGGGGATCATGCCGTCGCGAATTGCCCCATCTTGGATCAAGCGGGTGGCTTCGCCGGCTGAAATGGCGGCGATTGGCTGCCCGTTACCGTCCTGCACGGCGGCAACGTTGGAGATGAACCAAGCTTTGGAGGCGCCGGAAGCGGCGGCAATGGCGCTGGCAACTTCGTCGGCGTTTACGTTGTAGATGGCGCCGTCCAGGCCCAGCGAAACCGGCGAAATCACAGGGGTGAACCCCTCGCGGGCAAAAAGGTCCAGAACGCGCCGTTCGACGCTTACGATTTGGCCTACCCAGCCCAGGTCCTGCTGGTTGTATCGTTTCTTCTCGCAGCGTAGCAGCCCGCCGTCGACGCCGCTCAGACCGATCGCGGGAATGCCACGCTCGAGCAGCGCCTGCACCACGCGCTTGTTGACGTCACCCGACAAGACCATCTGTGTCACCTGCAATGACTGCGCGTCGGTCACCCGCAGCCCATCTATCTTGCGCGGCTCAAGACCCAGCTTCGTTTGCATGCCGGCGATTGCGCGTCCGCCACCGTGGACGATGGTCACCGGCCGCCCCACCCTTTCCACAGCTTGTGCCAGGCGCGGCAAAAAGGACGGGTCGTCTATTTCATTGCCGCCGATTTTTATCACATGCATCGACATCCTCCGGGCGCCTTGTCGTGTTGGCACTGCATCATTAAAGGAGGCCCTCCGTTTCTGGAAGACCGAACATAACATTCATGTTCTGCACAGCCTGTCCCGCAGCGCCCTTTATCAGATTGTCTATGGCCGAGGTGATGATGAGCAGTTCGGGCGTCCACGTCAGGCCGATAGCGCAACGGTTGGTGTGGTTGACGTGTGCAAGTGTCGCCACCTGACCCGCGGTCAGCACGTTGACAAACGGCTCCTGGTTGAATGCTTGTTCCATCACGTCGCGCACGCTTGCCTCGTCAGCGCCTCCGACCAGGGGCACGTAAATCGTAGACAAAATTCCCCGGGGCAGCGGCAGCAGATGCGGGGAGAAGATGAGGGCCGGTGTGTTCGAGTGCCAGCGACGCATCTGCTGCTCTATCTCCGGCAGATGGCGATGCTTACGACCAATACTATATGGCGAGAAGTTGTCCACGACCTCGACAAAATGAGTGTGCTGCTTAGGCGTGCGTCCCGCGCCGGAAACGCCGGACTTGCTATCGGCAATGACCGTACCGACTATAAGGTCGGCCTCTAGTAGCGGTCGCAGCGGGAGCAGGATGCTGGTTGGATAACAGCCCGGATTGGCGACGAGGCGGGCGTCGGGTAGACAGTCGCGGGCAAATTCTGTTAACCCATAGACGGCTTCCGTAAGGAGGTCTGCAGCTGGATGAGCGGCGTGATACCATTGAGCGTAGACGTCTTTATCCGCCAACCGGAAATCGGCGCTCAGGTCGACGACGCGCGCGCCGGCTTCCAGGGCTTTGACCGCTTTGGCGGCGGACACTCCATGAGGCAGACACAGAAAGACGACGTCGACGGAGTCCAGAGGCGCGGAGTCCAGGGCAATCAGCTCGACCGCCGGCGCAGCCGGGTGCAAGTCGGTCAGCGCGGCCCCGGAATTGGACTCGGAGGTAGCAAATTCCATTTCGACGTTGGGGTGTCTGGCCAATATGCGCACCAGCTCTGCCCCGGTGTAGCCGCTGGCGCCAATTATTCCTGCTCTTACCATCTTTCCTTCTCCAAACAACAAAAAACCCGCCAGTCCGGTGGCGGGTCTGGCGGGTGTACGTAACCGTGGAGCCTATATTATCGCGACTCAGACAACCCGACATGCCAGACCCAAGGTCTGGCGAGTACGCAAACGGCGCTCAAAGGGTGTCCGAGCAATCTTAAGCATGCGAATTATAGTAGCAAATAATTGTTCATTGTCAACACGCGTTGAAATTCTTACAATCAGTGACTGGCTCTGGCGCCTGCAGGGGGACAGAGTCTCTAAAAACTGTGTAGAAGGAGAAGAATTGTTGTGAGCAAAAGACCTATCGGTAGTTCCGCCACGGATTCGTCACGGTCATCCGGCGGTAAAAATCTAATGATTTGGGGCCTAGTCATTGCAACTGTAGCGGTCCTGGGGTTTGTCTTATATCTAAATCTGCGCTCGCCGGGAGAAATCCAGGGGCTTAACCGCCTCGCCGGCCTGCCGCGCGATCACGATAATACTGCCCAATTTGACGGACTGGACAAACCGCCGCCGGGCGGCGTTCATTTCGATCGCTGGCAAAATTGCGGCGTGTATGAAGAGCCCATCGAAACGGGCAACGCTATCCACTCGTTGGAACACGGCGCCGTCTGGATCACGTATGCGCCAGATCTGCCGCCGGAGCAGATTAGCCAGCTACAGGACCGGGTAGCAAATCAGAGCTTCATGCTCCTGAGCCCTTTCCCCGGGCAAACCAGTCCCATCGTCATGACTGCGTGGAGTGTTCAGCTAGAGCTAGACTCGGCCGACGATGCCCGTCTTGACGAGTTCATTCAGCGTTTTCGCCTTGGTCCCACAACACCTGAATTGGGTGCATCCTGTGAAGGTGGCGTCGGCCAACCGAGCCTTTAGGGTAAGCGGCGGAGGGTTCAGCGACCGCATCGAATTTCTTTAGATGTGTCGCTTCAACTCCTGGAAGTCGGCCTCCAGCGTCTTGCGCTGGTTGCGATTGTAGAGGGCCACTGCGGGATGAAACAGCGGGATCAGCGTGATCTCACCGGTGTCCGTCTGTACGGCAAGCGGTTTCCCATGCAGATCGCTAATTTTCTCTCCGCGCAACGGCAGGTTGAACTGCTTCAGGGCAAACTCCATGGCGAAGCGCCCTAACGTGGCAATGACCTTAGGCTGGATGATTTCCAGCTGGCGCAAGAGAAACGGTGTATAGAGCGCAATTTCGTCCGTGCGGGGATCGCGGTTGTCTGGTGGTCTATCCTTAACTACGTTGGTGATGTAGACGTCTTCACGCTCCAGCCCAATTTCCTCCAGGAGCTCAGAGAGAACGCGTCCAGACGCGCCGACGAAAGGACGTCCCGATTTTGCCTCCTGCTCGCCCGGCGCCTCTCCGATAAACATGACCGATGCATCAAGGTCTCCTTCGCCCACAACGGCTTTGTACCCGTTCTCTCGCCGGTACTCGTAGAGCGGGGAACTGCTCAGGGCCTCGACCTCTTGGGCCACGTCCTTCATTCGTTTCTCTTTATCTGTAACCATCTTTCCTCTTTCTATCGTTTCAACTTTGTTGAAGTGTGCTAAGGTTTTCGCGCTCCCACTCTGCCATCCGTTGTAGCCCTGAAACATTTACTTGCTCCTCGGCCATCTCTGTCCGCTGGGAAGCGGCGCTCAGTATGGGGACCTCCTCCGTACTGGCAATGAAGTTGACGCCCATGTCGGCAAAATCGGCGAAGCGCCGCTCGGCGATCGCGCCAAAGTCAACCTCGGGATGGACGACTGGCGACATGCAGTCCTTCAGGACGTATATCTTCGCCAACGTGTCGGGCTCGTCTTCGAACTCGACCACGAGGTCTTCCAACGTCTCCAGCACGCAATGGCTTTGCGCCTCTCCGGCAATGAAGAAGGCATCCGCTTCTCGAACCGCGCGCAAAAGCCCGGCATGCTTCTGGCCCTGCGGGTGTTGCGGAATGTCAATTTCCGGTTGTATTGCCGAGTAATGTTCGCTATGCGGCACCCGACCTTTGGGCATCCACGTTGGCTGCGTGGCCCGACCCAGCGAGTGCCACATGACAACCGACCACAGCGTCGGATCGAGCGCATTGCCGATGCCGCCCATGAGCACGTGGTAAGGCCAGATTGTCAGCTTCTTCTTGGCTTGCTCCTCCAACTGCCGGACGTAGTCTCGCGAGTGTTCCGGCATCACTAACGGACGCCAGCGGCCCTCGGCAACGTCTTCATGCGAAATAATTGTGAGAGGGTCTGGATGACGTCCCTGTTCGTCCGCCCACCAGGCGGCGTGGAAGATCTGGAATGGCAGATGGGAATCTAGCGTGCAAATAATGTCTGTAATGTGTTCTGCGTGGCGAAAAATGAAGGAGGCGGTGCGGCGAATGTCATCTTCTGCGCCCGGTACATACAGCGTCCCTTGCGGGTGACAGAAGTCGATCTGCATATCGACGAGCAACAGCTGTACGTTTTTGGCATCGCTTGCTGCCGGAGGCAACGAGGCAGCCTGGGCGCCGGCGGCAACGGCGTCCGGGTCCGGATAGAAGAGCGTGCCCACCCGTTGCGGGTCATAGAAGTCGGGAACAGTTGCCATGAAAGACCTCCTCGGCTAGTCGTGTCAATCGCGCAGCGAACGCTGGGAAAGCGGATGCCTCCGCTACATGCCCGTTGATCTAGACACGGGCGGAGACATCCGATTCATGATACCGCAGACGGCGGACTGCAGACAACAGACCACCGGCAGCGTATCGTTACTCTAGCAACCATGATATTTGCACGCTTGCTTCGACGGTTTGCGAACCGGGCTCGATGGGCACCGCTGCACCGCCAACGGCGGCGGCTTCTTCAGCTACCAGCGGCTGCGGCGGCGTGGCGCCCGATTCGGAGATGGTGAGCACCTCTCCCAGTTCAGCGCCGGTCAACTCGGCTAACTGTTCGGCCTTTTCCATGGCGTTATCAACCGCTGCTTCTCGCGCGTCGGCGAGTAGCTGGTTACGGTCGCTTATCTCGAAACGGATATTGTTGATAGTATTTGCACCGGCCTGCACGGCAGTGTCAAGTAGCTCGCCCAGGCCATCGATATCCTGCACGGTTACGTTGATGTTGTTGATTGCCCGGTAGCCGGTCAGTGTGCGCTCGCCCTCCGGTCCCGGTTCCTCATCATAAACGGGTTGCAGGCGCAGTTGCTGTGTCTGTATGTCATTCTCCGCGACGCCTGCGTCCAGGGTGGCGCTGATCACTTCTTGCATTGTCGTGCTATTTTCTTCGAGCGCGTCGGCCGCCGAATCAGCCTCTGTTTGCACGCCAAAAACGACAATAGCCTGATCGGGTTGCGCGGAAATCGTGCCCTGTCCGGTGACGTGGATCACGCGCTGCGGTTCGTCTGGCTCTTGCGCCGCCTGTTCCGTCTCTTCCGTATCCGTCTGCGCCAGCGCCCGTTCTTCGGACAGAATACCGACGAATGCGGCAACAGCCAACATGGCCACAAGTAGCGTGCCAAGAATTGTGTATCGTCTAATCCCTTTCATTACCGGTACCTCCGTCTTTGTCTTTTAACAATTTGAGGGACCGACCGTGTATAAGCACACGGTCGATTAATGTACGTTCGATCTTAGGACGCGGCGCAGACACCGCCATGTGTAGAGTTATAACTGGTGGGTATAGTGAAGATATAGATTATGAATCTAGAGGCCGCGATAGGCGTCCAGCGTCGCGGACGCCGTGTGCTCCCAGGAGAAGGCAGATGAACGCCGCAGTGCTCGGCGCCGTAGCTTGACACGCCTATTGTGATCGGTCAGCAGTTCGGTAATGGCATGGACAATCGATTCGGTATGCTGCGGATCGAACAAGATGCTGCTGTCGTGGACAATCTCCGGCAGACTGGAGCGGTTGGCGCAGGCCACTGCCGCGCCACAGGACATGGCTTCCAGTACCGGCAATCCGAATCCTTCATAGAGGCTGGGAAAGACAAAGAGCTCGGCGCCAGAATAGAGTACAGCCAGCGCCTCATCGGGAGCATCTTGAATTTGGCGCACGCCTTCCCCTAACCCGAGTCGTGCAATTTCGTGCTCGACTTGCGAATAGCGAGAATCACGGCGTCCGGCGAGCACTAGCGTGTGTGTCATTGGGATCCGTTCCAACACAGCCGCCCAGGCCTGCACCAGGCGCACGAGGTTCTTGTGCGGCTTGTTGGAGCCCACGTAGAGGACGAAAGGCTGAGACAGGCCATATTCACGACGCGTCTTGGCAATTTGCTCGTCATCTGCAGGCCGGAAGGACGGTGCTGCCGCCAGATGCGTCGTGGAAATGTGCTCAGGCGCGAGATCGAAGTGCGAGAGATAATCGGCGCGTGTTGCCCGGGAAATAGCAAGCACACGTTGTGCCCGACGTAAGGCCAGGCTAGTGGTCAGCCTGAATAGCAGCCGCGCCTGAAGGGACACATACTCTGGAAAGTGCATGGGGATGAGATCGTACACGGTCAGCACTGTGGGCACGCCGGGCCAGTAGGGCATCAGGTAGTAGGGGCTGTGATAAACATCGACGTCGTGAGCGCGTAGCAAGCGCGGTATTTGCCACTGTTGCGCCAAGCCAAACGGTGAGGCGGTTGTCTCCAGCCAAGACATCTGGTCACTATCGGTTAGATTGAGTTCCTCACGCTGCTCGCGACTACACAGGTACAGGATGCGCTCCGCCGGCTGCAAATGACGCGGGACGGCGCGCAGAAGGTTCGCAACGTAGCGCCCGATGCCGGGAAAGTGCTTGTCGACGGTGCGGGCGTCGATTGCGTAGGTTTTGCTCATCGAGGGCCCGTCACCTCCTGCAGCACGGCGGCGACGCCGTGGACGGTGCGCGCCACGTCAAAATGGCGGGCTGCGCGCCTGCGGCCGTTCTCGCCCATTTGTTTACGCGTTTCTGAATCATCCAACAGATCAATAATGGCTTGGGCCATTTCTCCTTCGTCCTCGGGCGCTACCAATCGTCCGGTCTGCCTATCTTCCACAATTTCTGGCAAAGCCCCGTGATTGAAAGCGACGACCGGCAAACTCATGGCCATGGCCTCCACATTGACCAGTCCAAAGGGCTCCGGGTCGCCGGGATGAACGAAAATATCCATGGCCGACAGAGCCGGTCTGACGTCGTCAAGCTGTCCGGTGAAGTGCACGCGCGCTTCTATACCCAGCGCTTGAGCCAGGCGCCGGAGCACTTGTGGATATACGCTGTCCGCCGCAAGCGGGCTGCCGCCGACGATCACAAAGTGAACGTCCTGGCGCTCAGCAAGGACTCTTGAGGCGACACGCAGAAATCGGTCCTGTCCTTTCCAGGGACGCAGGCGCCCGACCATGCCAACCAGTGGCGCCGTCGGTGGCACGCCGTGCTGTTTCCTAAACTTACCTGCATTCTCGCTCCTAGTGAATTGCGCGACGTCAATGCCGTTATGCACGATCCTCACCTTTTCCGACGCCGGAAGGTTGCGGGCGACGGCTTTTGAGTTGGTAACGACAGCGGACACGGTTGCAAGCATCAGGCGTTTGAGCATCCGGTCGGCGAGCAGGTGCTTTGGTTGCGCTTCAGAGAGCCAAAAATCGCGCATGTGCCAGACGAGCGGACGACGGGCAAGTCTTGCCGCCGGCGCGCTGTAGAACGTGGCGCGCACCGTGTTGCTGTAGAGGGCGAGCGCGCCGATCTCTTTGCTTAGGGCTGCCAGCGCCCGCGCGCCCTGCATCCAGTCAATGAAGAAACGAGCGGAACGGCGGAGTCTTGGTAGTTGCACGGCGTGTGCAGGCACTGCTCTCTCGCGGGCCTCGGCAGCCAGGCCCTGGGCGCAGGCCAAATGCGGCTGCCAGCCATGTTGGTCCAGCCGCTCCAATAGCATGAGGAGGCTTCGTTCGGCGCCGCCGAGGGCGGTTGCGTGGTCGACGAAGAGGATGGGCTTACTCGAGATCAACGCCTAAGGCCTCTGTCATTTGTCGTGCTGCGCGATCCCAGTTCATCTCGGTCTCTACCCAACGCCGCCCGGTTGCACCGAGACGTTTGCATAGAGTCTCATCGTTCAACAATGTCGTTAAAGCGGTGGCCACGGCTTCGGCGTTGGACTCGGCCACCAGACCCGTTTCTCCGTCAAGGACTGCCTCTACTGCGCCGCCGCTTCGCCCGGCGATGACCGGCAGTCCACTGGCGCTTGCTTCCAGGTAGACGATGCCAAAGCCTTCGATGCTGGCGCCCTGTGCTTCTTCACGCACGGGCATCACAAAGATATCTGCCTGACGATAGACATCGGGTAGCGCGTCATCGGGCACTTTGCCGAGGAATTGGACGATGTTTTGCAGCTCAAGGCGTTCTACGAGCGTTCTGAGCCTGGCCTCGTCTGGGCCGGCGCCGGCGATACGGTAGCTTATTCCTGGGAAACCCTCGTGCAACAAGGACAGCGCCTCTAGAACGGTATCGATACCTTTGCGCGGCACAAGACGTCCTACAGTAAGGAGAACTGCATTTGTTGACTTAGGCGAGTCTAATGGTGAAAAACGCGCCGGATCCGTTCCCGGATAAATAACTAACGCCTTGCCGGCTCCTAGCTCCTCTAAGCGTTGAGCGTTGGACTGTGTGATCGTGATGAGAGGTCTAGCGTTGGTCAGCAAGCGGTTGAAGAGCGGGCGGTGCCAGCGTTTCTGGGCGGCAAGGTAGTCGTTACCATAGGCGAGCGCCAGATATGAGCGGCCAGGATAAAGGGCGGCCGGTAAGAGCAGCTGGGGGTGCGCATGCCCTACGACGATGCGATCAG
>CAYSMQ010000172.1:0-9861 GCA_964432035.1 uncultured Ardenticatenaceae bacterium | reverse complement strand
GCGTTCTGTCCTTTCGTGCCTCGTCCGGCTGTTTTACCATGTCCGGATCCGGTGCCACGACCCACTCGCTTACGCTTTTTCTTGGACCCGGGGTCCGGACGCAGATCGTTTAGCTTCATTTTATTCTTCCTCTTCGATTTCTACGAGATGTGATACTTTATTGAGCATGCCTCGAAGCGCAGGCGAATCCTCGTGCACCACGGATTGGTAGAGCTTGCGAAAGCCCAACGCTTCGATCGTGCCTCTTTGTTTCTTGTTGTAACCTATTGAGCTCTTCACGTAGGTTACACGTATTTTCTTAGCCATAGTTCCGACTCCAAAACGGGGCAACTTCATTTGGATCTTTGCCACGTTTGCGCGCTTCATCGTCGACATCTTTGAGGCGATGGAGCCCATTGACGGTCGCAGCGATGACGTTCAGCACGTTCTGGCTACCTAGCGACTTAGATAGTATGTCGCGGTAACCGGCTGCTTCGAGCACGGGGCGAACACCGCCACCGGCAATGACGCCGGTGCCGGGTGCGGCAGGCTTGAGCAGCACGCGCGCAGCGCCTTGGCGGCCGATGATCTCGTGAGGGATCGTATTGCCGACCATGACGACGGGTTCCATATTCTTACGCGCATCGTCCAAGCCCTTTCGAATGGCGTCTGGTACAGAGCGCGCCTTGCCGATGCCAAAACCAACGCTTCCGCGGTTATCACCGACGACGACCACGACGCGGAATGCGAAGCGTCGACCGCCCTGGATTACCTTGGATACGCGGTTGATGTCGATAATGCGCTCGTCTAGTTCAGGACGATCGTTGTCCCGGTATTGTCGTCTACTGCCCATTCCCTTCTCCTATTCCTAAAATTTCAGGCCGCCTTCGCGCGCCGCTTCGGCTAACGCTTTGACGCGGCCATGGTAAGGGTAACCAGCACGGTCAAAGACGACTTCTTCGATTCCTTCCTGACGGGCCCGTTCGGCAACTGTCTTACCGATCACGGCCGCCTGCCCTTTCTTATCCTTGTCTTCCAGTTCCGCAGCCAGCTCGCGTTCGACGGTCGACGCGGAGACGAGCGTATGCCCGGCCACGTCGTCGATCACCTGAGCGTAGATATTGTCCAGACTGCGAAAAACATTCAGTCGCGGTCGCGCTGCCGTTCCGGAAATCTTGGCCCGAACACGACGTTGGCGACGCTTTCGTGCTTGACGACTCTTAACACTCATATCGCTATTTTACCCTTATACCTTGCCTGCCTTACCGGCCTTGCGTCGCACGTACTCGCCTTCATAGCGAATACCTTTGCCCTTGTAAGGCTCAGGCGGTCTTGTCTTGCGTATTTTTGCACTGATCTCGCCGACAATTTGTTTGTCGGGGCCGGAAACAATGATGGTCTTGCCGCGATCTTCGACGGCGAAACTCACACCGCCCGTGGGAGTAAACTCAACGGGGTGCGAATAACCAACCTGAAGCATGAGCCGTGATCCGCTCATTTCAGCACGATATCCAACACCTTCGACCTGCAGGCGACGTGTGAAACCCTCTGTCACACCGACAACCATGTTGTTGAGCAGCGCACGCGTCAGACCGTGGAGCGAACGATGCTCCGCCGTATCACTGGGACGTAGCACGCGTAGCGTGCCGTCCTCTAATTCAAAGCGCATATCGGGATGAAATTTTTGTTCCAGTTCACCCTTGGTACCCTTAACTGAGACGCGCGAGCCGTCGATTTCAACCTTCACGTTATCCGGTACCGCAATCGGCATTTTTCCAATGCGTGACATTCGATACCTCCGTTTACCAGACTTTACACATGATTTCGCCGCCAATTCCTTTGAGGCGTGCATTCTGCCCGGTCATGACGCCGTGCGAAGTGGTCAGAATCGCAATTCCCATGCCGTTCAGTACCCACGGAATTTCGTCCTTACTCGCATAGAGGCGGCGGCCCGGCTTACTGATACGCTCAAGGTCAGTAATCACAGAGCGGCGGTGGCGACGATCGCCAACATATTTCAATTTAAGACGCAGAACCGGCCGTGGCTTTGCTTCCAACACCTCGTAGGCTTCAATGTATCCCTCATCTCGCAACACGTGGGCAATAGCCTCTTTGGTTTTCGAGTGGGGGATTGAAACGGTCGGGTGCTCTCGCTGCAACGCATTACGGATTCGCGTCAACATATCTGCAATAGGATCACTCATTGACATGGGATTTTATCCTGTTACCAACTCGACTTGACTACGCCCGGAATATTGCCCTTTAGCGCTTCTTCGCGAAAGTGAATGCGGCAAAGTCCAAAACGGCGCATGTATCCGCGCGGTCGTCCGCAAACTTTACCAGAACGTGGATCCACATACTGGCAGCGGTTGCGCACCTGCGTGGGGTACTTGCGGTTGGATTCGCGGGCAGTCATTGACTTCTTAGCCATAAACTCTATCTCACTCCTTCATTCTGCCGAAACGGCATGCCCAACAGGCTTAACAGACGCCGTCCTTCTTCATCAGTTTCCGCGGTGGTAACGATGGTAACTTCCATGCCGCGTACCTTGTCTACGTTATCGTAATTAATCTCAGGGAAAATTAGCTGTTCGCGCAGGCCAAGGGTGTAATTACCACGCCCATCAAACGAATCGGGTGACACACCCTGAAAGTCGCGGGTACGGGGTAGCGCGACGTGAACCAAACGGGTCAAAAAGGACCACATACGACGCCCACGTAACGTCACCTTCATACCAATTGCCCGTCCTTCGCGTAACTTGAAGCTGGCGATGGACTTCCTGGCACGGGTAACGACCGGGCGTTGCCCTGTTATGGTCATGAGATCGTTCATTGCAGCGTCAATCGCCTTTGCGTTCTCAAGAGCCTCACCCAGTCCCACGTTGACCACGATCTTGGTTACCCGCGGCACCTGCATGATGGTGCTGTATTCGAATTCATCTACTAGAGCCGGTACGATTTCTTCTTCATACTGCTCACGAAGTGGTTTAAAATCTGCCATTTTATATCTCCGCGCTGAGTGGCAGGCCAGCTATGCTGGCACACAGAACGGCAAGTTGCGTTCTGCGCGCCACGTACACTGCCTGGCTCACCACAGATTCACCTATCTATGCTTGTTAATCAATATCTACACCGCTACGCTTGGCATAACGGATCTTGTTTCCCAACTCGTCTTTGCGAATCCCGATACGAGTGGGAAGCTGACTTTCGGGATCGATCAGCATCACGTTGGAGGCGTCGATGGGCGCCTCAAACTCGATGATGCCGCCTTGCGTCTGTGATCGCCCGGTACCCGGACGTGGACGCTGGTGCTTTTTGACCAGGTTTACGCCTTTTACTACTACCCGCTTCTCAGTAGGTATCACGCGCAGCACTTCACCGCGTACGCCTTTGTAGTTGCCGGCGATAACTTCTACCTCGTCGCCTTTCTTAATTCGCATCGTCAAAACCTCTACTCAATTCCTATCGTAGCTCAAACTCACGCGTCGCCGTCGCCTTGCTTCGAGCTGCGACGCTCACAGCACCTCAGGCGCCAACGAGAGAATACGGCTGAAGCCTTTCTCTCGCAGTTCGCGCGCAACGGGGCCAAAGATACGCGTACCCAGCGGCAGTTGCGTTTCGCCGTTCAGTAGCACGGCCGCATTATCGTCGAAACGGATATGGCTACCGTCTTCGCGGCGGAACTCCTTATTGGTGCGTACGATTACAGCGCGCACGATTGCGCTCTTCTTGACCTGCGCGTTGGGCGTCGCCCGCTTTACAGTGGCGACGACGACATCACCCACAGCGCCGTACTTGCGGCGGGAGCCGCCGGTCACCTGGATGACGAGTAGTTCGCGGGCGCCAGAGTTATCGGCGACAGACAGGCGACTCTCTTGCTGAATCATGCCTCTCGCCCTCCGTATTTCGCACGCTCTACGATCGACACCAGCGACCAGCGCTTGTGGCGACTATGCGGCTTGGATTCAATGATCTCAACTCGATCACCGATCTGGGCCTCGTTGTTTTCGTCATGCGCCTTAACCTTCTTCTTCAAGCGCACGACTTTCTCGTATAGCGGGTGCCGTTTCGCAGTGGTGACTTCGACGACAATCGTCTTCTGCATCTTGTCACTGGTAACGACGCCCGTAAGTCGTTTACGTTGTTCTCTCATCTGCTCTATCCTGTCACTTCGAAGCTTTTTACCTGCTCGCGTTTGCGCGCGGCCGAGATGCGCTTGGCGCCGCTGCGATTCTTCTGATTAAGATTCACCGTGGCTACCGCAATCTCGCTTCCGTCCAGATCCAGGAATGTCACTTCCCAGGCGGCGTCTTCATAGATATAGCGAGCGCGCCCGTCCCACTTGCGATCTTCTAAGGCCGCAGCAATCTCGGGTTGCGCAGCGGCAGCGTCGACGGCAAGCTGACGCTTATGCAACACTTCTTTAATCTGTGCAATATCACGGCGGACGACCTTTAGCCGCGCCGTATCTTGCAGGCGGGCCGACGCCTGCTGGAAGCGAAGGTTGAACATCTCCTCACGAGCGTTCTCTAGCCTATCTTCCAGCTGCTCGTCCGACATTTCACGTAGTTCAACGATGTGCGCCATTACAGCTTATCCTCCCGCGAAATAATCTGGGACTTAATCGGCAGCTTGTAACTGGCGCGCCGCAAGGCCTCACGAGCAATATCCTCTGAGATACCGCCCACTTCAAACATGATGCGACCAGGCTTTACAACCGCGACCCAGTGGTCGACGGCGCCCTTGCCCTTACCCATCCGTGTCTCGGCCGGTTTTGCCGTAACGGGCTTGTCGGGAAAGATGCGAATCCAGTACTTGCCGCGACGACGCATGTGACGCGTTACGGCACGGCGCATGGCTTCGATCTGGCGACTGGTGATCCAGCCAGGCTCAAGCGCCTGGAGGCCGAAATCACCCTGCAACAGCTCGGTGCCACCTTTCGCCATCCCGCGCATACGTCCACGGAATTGTTTGCGATATTTCACGCGTTTTGGCATTAACATAATATACTCACTCCGTACGTATCAAAACAATACGGTTCTTATTCACTGATGTAGACGTCGGTCGATTCTTGCTTTTGGGGCAACACTTCGCCCTTATAGATCCAGACCTTGACGCCAATCTGGCCGAAAGTTGTTACCGCCTCAGCCTGGCCGAAGTCCAAATCGGCCCGAATCGTGTTGCGCGGCACCTGTCCGTCCCAAACCTTCTCGGTACGGGCCATTTCGGAACCCGATAGACGGCCGGCGGCCTCAATGCGAATACCTTCGGCGCCCTGGCGCATGGCCTGGCCCACCGCGCGTTTCATTGCGCGACCGTGCGAGATCCGACGCTCCAACTGATGAGCAATGTTTTCGGCAACCAGGAAGGCATCCAGATCCGGGTCCGAGATCTCTTCAACTTCTAATTTAACCGACTTTCCAGTGAGGTCGCGCAGCTGGCTACGTAGGCCCTTGACCGTCGACCCCTTTCGTCCGATTACAATGCCCGGCTTAGACGTCCATACCGTGACCTGGACCTGGTTCGGAAAACGCTCAATCTCTATGCGCGAAATACCGGCTTGCGGCAACTCGTCGCGAATCAACCGCCGAATGGCAAAGTCTTCATGCAACAGATCGCGATAGCGACTTCCTTCGGCGTACCAACGTGTATTCCAATCACGGATTGCCTTGAGACGGAACCCGACAGGATGTACTTTACGACCCAACGTCGCGCCTCCTTACTGACTTCGTACTCTTATTCATAGTCAACCACATCACGCTCGGCCAACGACACAGAGATGTGCGTCGACCGCTTAATTACCGGTCGGAATCGACCGCGACCTGCAAACCGCCCACCATATGGTGCAAGGCGATGGCGTGGTCCTTGATCGGCCTGGATGCGACTCACAACGAGCTCGTCGATTTCCAAACCATAGTTTTCCTCGGCATTGGCTACCGCGGAACGGATGACCTTGTAAACCGGTTCTGCAGCGCGGTTGGGCATGAAGCGCAAGATATCTAACGCTTCACGCGCCGGTTTGCCGCGCACCGCATCCACGACAAGGCGCACCTTGCGCGGGGCCATTTGAATATGTCGTGCCTTTGCTTCGACTTCAAATCGCTCTGCCATGGTTACTTACCGTCCCACACGTGCCTTACGTTCGGCTCTTGCCTCACGCATGTGCCCACGAAACGTACGCGTGGGCGCAAATTCACCCAATTTGTGCCCGACCATGTTTTCGGTAATGTAGATGGGCACATGACGCCGGCCATCATGCACGGCGATGGTATGTCCTACCATCTGCGGGAAAATCGTGCTGTCCCGCGACCAAGTGCGAATGACCTGGCGGCGATTGGCATCATTCAAATCTTCAATTTTCTGTAACAATTTAGGGTCCACGTAGGGACCTTTCTTTAGTGATCTACCCATGCTCTCTTACTCCTTACCTGCGCTTCTTCGAACGACGACGGAAGATGTACTTGTCAGTTCGCTTGTTGCGACGCGTGCGCTTACCCAGCGCCGGCTTGCCCCAAGGCGTCTTGGGGCTAGGCATGCCGATGGGTGAGCGGCCTTCACCACCACCATGTGGATGGTCGGCCGGCGACATGGCCGAACCGCGGACCGTGGGTCGAATACCTAGGTGCCGTTTGCGGCCCGCCTTACCAAGCCTAATGTTGCCATGTTCGACGTTGCCAACCTGGCCGATAGTTGCACGGCACTCGAGCCGCACCAGCCGCTCCTCACCGGAAGGGAGGCGTAGAATTGCGTAATCTCCTTCCTTGGCGGTAAGCTGTGCCGAGGTGCCGGCTGCGCGTACCAGCTGACCACCACGTCCGGCGTATAGCTCGACGTTGTGGACCTGCGTACCCATGGGAATGTTGCGCAAGGGCATGGTATTGCCAGGGCGCATCTCCGTCTGTTCGCTGCTGATCACGCGATCGCCAACACGCAAGCCCAGGGGAGCGATGATGTAACGCTTCTCCCCATCGGCGTAATGTAGGAGCGCAATGCGCGCCGAGCGGTTGGGATCATACTCAATGGACGCTACCTTGGCCGGAATATCTGTCTTGTCGCGCTTGAAGTCGATCTGCCGGTAGCGGCGCTTATGACCGCCGCCACGGTGGCCGCGAAAGTTGCGACCGGCTCGCTTACGCAAACCTTTAACAAGGGACTTCTCCGGCTTGCTGCGTGTAATTTCTTCAAATGACGCACCGGTCATATCTCTACGGCCCGGCGACGTCGGTTTATATACCTTTACTGCCATAATTTTCCTCCAGAGACGGGCGCCAGATTCCTCAACGGCGGGAACAACACCCACGCCTAATTGGAATCCTCGTCCCTGCTCAATCAAACTCTCCTTAAACTCCTTCGAATAGGTCGATGCTGGTGCCTGGCGCCAGCGTAACGATGGCTTTCTTATAGCCGGCCTTTCGCGTTGTAATGCGACGCCAACGGCGAGCACGCTTGGCAGGCATGTTTATCACACGCACTTTCTCGACGATGACATCGGGCCAGGCCAACTCGACTGCCTGTTTAATTTGCACTTTATTCGCTCGCGGATCGACCTCGAACGTATACTGATTCTCTTCATCAGCCAGAATACTTGACTTCTCGGTGATCACCGGACGCTGAATTACTTCACGCCAATGCATACTTATTCCTCCTCGCTTAGGCTTTCTTCGTCTTCAGCCAGGACGTAGACCTCTCGTTGCGAGCCGAGGAAACCATCGATGGCTTCCAGGGCAGCGAGCGGCATGATGATCTTCTCAAAGCCCAGCAAATCACGAATATTCAGGTAGGTCGCGCGAAGCGTCTTGACATCAGGAATGTTGCGCGCAGACAGTTCGACATTCTCATCGCGGTCGGCCATCAGCAACAGTGTGCTGCGGTCGCCGGCGACTTGGCGGACGAAGGCGACCATTTCGCGCGTCTTTGGTCGGTCCATGGTGACTTCGTCTAGTATCAGAATGTCACCCGCCCTGGCCTTTGCCGAGAGGGCAGAGCGCAAGGCAGCGCGCCGCATTTGCCGCGGCATCTTCTTGGTGTACTTGCGCGGTTTCGGGCCGTGCGCGATGCCACCGCCAACGAAAATTGGGGCGCGGCGACTGCCGTGACGGGCGCGTCCGGTTCCCTTCTGACGATAAATCTTGGCCGTCGAATAGCGCACCTCGCTGCGCGTCTTAGTGTTGTGCGTGCCAAGGCGCGCATTTGCCAGCTGGCGCACAAGGGCCTGGTGCATGAGCCCGCGGTTTATTTTTGCTTCGAATATTTCGGCCGGAAGCTCAATCTCATTTACTTCCTGACCGTCCATGTTTAACACCGGTACTTCCATCATTAACTCTCCTCTGTGCTGGTCCAGGCGACGCCTTAGCCTTTACGCGCCTCGCGAATGAGGACCAGGCTACCTTTCGCACCGGGCACAGATCCTTTCACGGCGATCAGATTCTTCTCAGGATCGATGCGCACAACTTCCAGGTTTTGCGACGTTGCCGTCTGATTGCCACTGCGACCGGCCATGCGCATACCCTTAATGACGCGCGACATGCCCGACGTAGCGCCGATCGATCCAGGGGCGCGCCAGCGATCTGACTGACCATGCGTCTTGGGACCACCACGGAATCCATGGCGCTTGACCACGCCGGTGAAGCCACGACCCTTGCTCTTACCACTTACATCTACGCGTTCGCCGTGTTCGAACTGCTCTACAGTGAGCGTCTGACCCACCTCGTATTCGTCAGCCGACTTGGTGCGGACTTCGCGCAAATGGCGTATGGCCGGAATGCCGTTATCGGCCTTGCGGTGAGGATGTTTATCGTCTGTTTTGAGGCGACCAAGGTGACCTAGCTGGCCCCGCGTCAGTCGCCGCTCTTTGCTCTCACCAAAGCCAATCTGCACGGCCTGGTATCCGTCAGTATCGTTGGTCTTTATTTGTGTTACAAAGCACGGCCCAGCCTGGACGATGGTTGCGGGAACCGCTTTCCCATCCTCCTGGATTATTTGGGTCATGCCGACCTTGTAGCCTAGTAATGCTTTCACGCTAAATAACCTCCAGGACTGCCGGCCCACAAGGTGAGGGCCACATCATCCTTGAATATCTAAAATTAGATCTGAATTTCAATATCGACGCCGGCGGGCAAATTGAGCCGCATCAGAGTATCGATTGTCTTTGAGTCAGGATTCAGCACATCAATCAATCGCTTGTGCGTGCGAATTTCGAAATGCTCGTGCGAGTCCTTGTCAATAAACGTACTGCGTCGCACGGTAAACCGTTCTACGCGCGTGGGCAAAGGAACAGGTCCAACCACAGTGGCGCCGGTGCGTTCGGCCGTACCCACAATGCGCTGGGCGGACTGGTCGAGCACCCGATGATCATATGCCTTTAGGCGAATGCGAATTTTTTGTTTAGCCATTGATCCTCAGTAAGAGGGGCGTTGATTTCTAACCAACGCCCCAATTAATCGTCCTTTTCGTCAGTCTAAGATCTTGGTAATGACACCGGCGCCGACGGTCAGGCCACCTTCGCGAATGGCGAAGCGCGCGCCTTCCTCCAGAGCCACAGGTGTAATCAGGTTCACGTGCAGGTTCACGTTGTCTCCCGGCATGACCATCTCCACGCCTTCAGGCAACGTAATCTCGCCCGTCACATCCATCGTGCGGATGTAGAACTGCGGCCGGTAGCCGGGGAAGAACGCCTTGTGTCGTCCGCCCTCGTCCTTGCGCAGCACGTACACCTCGCCCATGAACTGCCGGTGCGGCGTGATGCTGCCCGGTTTGGCCAGCACCTGTCCACGTTCGATTTCCTCGCGTCCCACACCGCGCAGCAGCAAGCCGGCGTTGTCGCCTGCCTCCACCTTGTCCAGCGTCTTGTGGAACATCTCCATCGACGTCACCACCACCTTGC
>CAYSMQ010000171.1:7411-9864 GCA_964432035.1 uncultured Ardenticatenaceae bacterium | reverse complement strand
TGACTGCCAAGACCGCGTCAAAGATAGAGCATTCGCGCTAACTATCACGCCGGCAACATGATGTTCGTCTGTTGCCGACCCAACTTTGTCTCAGTACAATCAAAGACATCCTACGACCGTCGCACTGTTTGCTAGGGCGCTAAACATGAATGTGCAAAAACACCGCTTCCTCCTATACCTATTTGCGCCACTACTCCTAATCATCATCCTGTACCTGTATGCCGAACGCTGGTTGCGGGCAGTCATTCTCTATCTTTCCCAGGCTACGTGGGCGCGCCGGGTTGTCACCGGCTTTCCTCCCGCCTGGTACGTCGCCAGTCGCTTTGTGGCGGGCGAGACCATTGCCGACGCGATGCGCGCTGCGCGTGAGTTGAACGACCAGGGCATGTTGGCGACCATCGACTTTCTCGGCGAAAGCGTCACAGATCCTGGCGAAGCGCACGCCGCGCGCGACGAAATTCTTGAGCTCCTACAGGCCATCAGCAATTCTGGTGTAAAGGCTGGCGTCTCTGTAAATCCCAGCCAGCTGGGAATTAAGATCGATCCTGCTCTGGCCCTCGAAAACATGCGCTGCATCCTAGAACAGGCTGCTGGCTACGGCCTCTTTGTACGCATGGACATGGAAGAGAGCGCCCTGGTTGAGTCTACGCTTGACCTATACCGTCAACTGCGCCGCGACCACGGCTTCGACAATACCGGCGTCGTAATCCAGTCCTACCTTTACCGCAGCGAGGAAGACGTGCGCGAGCTTGTCGACCTGGGCGCCTCCGTACGCCTGTGCAAAGGCGCCTACAAAGAGCCTCCCGACGTCGCCTTTCCCCAGAAGAAGGACACTGACGCTAATTTTGTGCGCCTCATGAAACGCCTCCTCGGCCCCGAAGCGCAGGCCAAGGGCGTACACGCTGCCATGGCAACTCACGACGAAGCTATGATCGATGCCACCGTCGACTACGTCCGCCAGTCCGATCTGCGTCGGGACGAATTTGAATTTCAGATGCTCTACGGTGTTCGTCGCCAGTATCAGGAAGATCTGGTTAACCGCGGCTATGCTGTGCGCATCTATGTGCCCTATGGCTCCGCGTGGTATCCGTACCTCATGCGCCGCCTCGCCGAGCGCCCCGCCAATCTGTGGTTCTTCGTTAGCAACCTCATTAGACACTGATTGGAAGAATTCTAATTTGCCCCGCTAGTTTCCATGCCTCGTTCAATAGAATAACAAACGCTTGGAGGATTGAATGTCGAACAATAGTCAAAATCAAGATGACGACCGTATCATTGCCGAGACCGAATCATACTTCGCCTGGCAAAGTGATGACAACGGCGAACTCGTGTTTCACCTGGAACTCGGCGGCGTCTCTCTTCACATGACCTCCGAAGAATGGGATGAGCTTGTTGAGCTGATGAAAGCCGTTCCGTAAGAACCTACCCTAACAATGGGTGGGAAAACAGCTCAGGAGAAGCGCGATGAGCACTGAAGAAAACACCGTCGAATACGCGCCCATGATTCGCGACCTGCCCGCGGACGAGAGGCCGCGAGAGCGGCTAATGCGTCTCGGCGCTCGCGTCATGTCCAACGCCGACCTGATCGCCATTATGATGCGTACCGGCGTCGGCGGCGAAAACGTCCTGCGCCTGGCGGAGCGCCTCTTGGCGCGCTTCGAGGGTCTTCCCGGTATAGCGCGCGCCTCGCTCGCCGAGCTGCAAACCGTCAACGGCGTTGGTCCGGTCAAAGCCGTCGAGATCAAGGCGGCTCTAGAGCTGGGCCGTCGCCTGATGGCCGCCGCTCCGGAAGAACGCCCTCGCATCACCTCGCCGGCGGACGCCGCCAATCTTCTCATGTCGGAGATGATGCTTCTCGAGCAAGAAGAATTACGCGTCATTCTACTCGATACACGTAATCACGTATTGCGAGTCAAGTCAGTATACAAAGGCAGTCTCAACACCTCGGTCGTGCGCATCGGCGAAGTTTTCCGCCACGCCGTCAAAGACAACGCCGCCGCCGTCATCGTCACACACAACCACCCGTCGGGCGACCCCGCTCCTTCGCCAGAAGATGTGCACGTAACGCGCCAGATTCGCCAGGCAGGCGCCCTCCTCGACATCGAGCTTTTAGACCATATTGTTATCGGGCGCCAGCGCTACGTTTCTATGAAGGAACGCGGGTTGGGATTCGATTAAGATGAGATCAAGGCGCATACAATCCTCCACTCTACCGGCTGATACATGCCTCCCATTTCACGCGACGCTTCAACGTACTGGTTATTTGGTACTGATAACCGTGCAGAATATCGCATTTTGCGTCCAGATGGTAAAATACGCTGTCATACGTAGTCCGGCCCGCCTGCAGGCAAAGAAGCGGCATCCGGCAGGCTGATCACCGCATCTGGTTGGAAGCCGTACAGAAATCGCTCGTGCTGGTCAATTGAGCCGCGACCGGAAAGCCGGTCAATGCG
>CAYSMQ010000171.1:0-7401 GCA_964432035.1 uncultured Ardenticatenaceae bacterium | reverse complement strand
GTGCCTTATTTCTTTTTGTTGCGCTATTGGCGATGACCACCCTCGCCTGTGGGCTGGCGGGCGGAGAGCCCGAACCGACCGAAGCGCCGGCGCAACCGGCGCCCACAGACGAGCCGGCGCCCACAGACGCACCGCCCACACCGACCGAGGCGCCGGTCCAAGAACCAACAGAGGAACCGACCGAAGAACCTACTGAGGAACCGGTCGTCGAACCTACCGCCACGCTCGGACTGCCCGGAGCGCCCACAAAAGAGCCGCTGCCAACGCTCGAAGCAGGAAGCGGCGGCGCTGTTTCCTCGATTGAACTTGATGGCACAGCGTACACGCAACCTGATGGCTCTTTCTCTCTGAACCCACCGGTCGGATGGGAAGTTACCAGCGATGAAGGCTCGGCGTCCATCGAATCACCGGATGGATCTGGTTTTATCTACGTTCAGGTAACGAATACGGGCTATGGTCTCGATGCCACCGCATTTACCAACTTTATAGAGAACCGCGACCTTAACTTCTTTACCGGCTTTGACAATTATGTGGAGGTCGCCCAGGAAGTCGATACTGACACTGGCGTCGCCTCAGTCACCAAGAATCTCACCTTTGAGGGCATCCCTCAGACGGTAATCACCCTGTACGATCAGTACGAGAATATCATTTATTCATACGATTTTTGGTCCGACGAAACCAACATCGACGCTTACTCAGATCTTTATTCGAATCTTGTAGACACAATTCAGGTCAATCCCGAGGCCGCCAGCGAACAGGTTGAATATAACTGGGTCTATACCTTCGCCGGGCCGAATGACCTCTTTACCATCGAAGTGCCCACGCCCTGGACGTATGAGAGTACCGAAGGTGAAAATGCCATCATCGACACCTTCTACGCTCCCGACGACCACGCCGTGATTCAGAATATCGCCTATGACGACGGCACAGAAACGAGCCGCTCACAAGCGGGTGCCTTTGCCTTAGAATTGCTACGCAACTACTATGCCACGGACATAGTCATCCATTCTGACGAAGTCCAGCCGGACGGCAGCGAACGACTCATCTGGAGTTCACCAAGCGGCGATTACAGCGGCACGTCGTTCCTGGAATCCCGCGGGACCACTTTCTTGCTCTTCACCACCATGTACGACAATCCCTTCGAGGAAATCTATCTTGAGACACTCAACTACACCATAGAAACCTACGTCGTTCCCGAAGGTTAAGATCATCATGCAACAGGGGCGTCGCAGACGACGCCCCTGTTGCCCTACTCACGACGCTTATGGAACAAAGCAATCTACTCGCCAACGGTGATTTTGATGAAGAATTCAGCGCTTTTCATAACGATGAACAGCTGCAGGTTGCCGTTGGCTGGGCGCCCTGGTGGACAGACGCCGCCGACAACGATCCAGAGTGGAAACATCAGAAACCCAGGTTCAAGTCTACAACTGTGGACGGCAAGCCGGCGCAACAAGTCAGCACCCCCTTCGCCACACACGTCGCCGGACTTTGGCAACAGGTACCGGCAGCTGCCGAAAACCGCTATGACCTGTCAGTCATGGCTCAGGCCTGGTCCAGTGAAGATGACACCCCCGGTAGCCGGCGAGACGCCAGCGACGTCAACGTCCAAGTCGGCGTCGATCCGACGGGCGGGCTAGATCCTGAGAGCCCGCTCATCGAGTGGACGGACATGGCACAACCGCTGAGTCGCTGGGAGACGCTCAGACTCTCCTTCGCAGCCGAAGCAAACATTATCACTATCTACCTTCGCTCGGCGCCGCCATTGCCTAAGCGGCAACAATCTGTGTTTTGGCACAACGCCGTGCTTCTGCCAGACGGTCGCTTCAAGCGCAGCGTAGCCATCGTCGGCGCCGGCGACACTCACGTCACGTTGGAGCCAGAGCATCCGCAACCTGGCCACGAAGTTGCCGTGCTCGCCTCGTCCATGCGCAACTTTCCTTATACCGACCTGCAAGTGCACCGCCCCGACGGTCGAAGGGCTGCCGTGCTTTTTCGGGGAAGTAGCCAGGAAGACGATCGCACCTACTGGCGTTACACGTTTACGGCCCAGGAAGAAGGGCTCTACGACATTCGCTTTGTGGCCGACCAGGGTGCTCGCCTCTTAGCCCAGCGACTGGTCCGCGCTTCACGACAAACCCAGCTCGTGCCCAGCGGTGAGCCACGCGAAAACTACCGGCGCGTCTACGTGCTTCTTCCACCCACGGCAAGCGAAAAGTGGCTCGTCGCCGCCGCCCGTGGCAGCTACACCGGCCGTTACACCGTCGGGTTTTCTGCCGACGACGCCGGCGTGGGCGACTTGGAAGAACGGTTCGTCCTTGCCGTAAACCCCCACCACTGGCCCGGCATCCTCACCGCCACCTGGTTCAAACAACACTATCCGGGCGTCCGCTTCCTACCCGTCGTCGCCAATTCCCCCGAAGATCTCGAGGCCTGGCTCAAAGATTGGATGGCAGAAGATTAGATATTTTTAACTCCCAACCTTCGTAGCCTCTCAAGACCAATCTCCAATCCCCAATCTCCAACCTAACCCCACCACCCTACTCCACAGCAATCAAAGCCACATCTACCACATACGTATCGAACGTGTGGCCCTCGGCTGCAAGGCTAATGCTGCTAATACGACTCGGGCGAATATTCTGCTGCGCCAGTATTTCTAACAGATTTCCCGACTCGTAAAAATAAACCTGATTGGGCGGGACGCGTATATGCGGATTGATCGGCGCTGCACAGAACTGGCAGACGTCGGGCGTCGAACCGGCTTCAACCTCGCCCGTTGAGTAGAACCCCTGCTGCCACGTTTGGTCGGTACCATAGACATCCTCGTAATCGATGCGCACGAATAGAGGGCACTCGCTGCCCTGCTCGCCGCACACACCCAGACTTTGCTCCACAATGCGCATTGAGACGAGCGCTTCTAGCGACGAATAGCCCGTCACAACATGATTCATATCCTGGCGCACCGCCGCGTCCGCGTGGCCGATGCCCACGCGATGGAAGCGTAGCACATCATCGCCGTCATCCTCGACGATTCCGACTTCAACCTCAGGCTGATCCTCAATCTGCACGTCTCCCGCCAGATGCGTCCATGCATTCAGCCCGTTACCAAAACTACCGTTGCGCACCAGATCGCGTTCAGCGCTCAAGGGGCCATTCAGCGTGCCTTCCGCAGGAATCACGGCCCGCTGGTTTTCTACCAGCGCCATGCTCTGCTCACCCGCCCGCACGTTGGCGCGACCTTCCAACACGACGACCGTCGTCGCCGCATTCGTCGCCTGCACCGAATACTGGCCCGCATTTTGCAGCGTCACTTCGCCGCCTTGAGGTGTCTCGATCCGCATACTCACCGGGCGTCCATTTCTTTCCGGCAGGCTAATTCGGGTGTGACCGCTGTCCAGGCTCAGCACCACTTCGTGAGGGTCGCTGCTCATGTCAAAACGCGGCGCCGTTGCCTGCTCCACTTCTATGACGCTGTTGCCATACACGTTCAGGCGCGCCAGCACCTGTGTTTCGTCCGGCGTATAGACGCTTACCAGCGCCGAATCGGTAATGTTTGTCAGTACGTTCGCCGGACCTTCTACCGTTCGCGGCGACTCACCCACAAAAATAGCGTCACGCTGCCCGTTCCCGCTGGACAGGCCCACCGTCCCTTCATTCGCCTGTACTGACAACACCAAGGCGCGGCGCGCACCTTGCAAATAGGTGCTTACCCCAAATGGGACGGCGACAATCAGGGCCATCCAGACCAGAAAACTGCCCAATAAGACGGCCCAGGCTAATCGCTCGCGGCTGCCACCGCCGTTGATCCTACGGCCGAACGCGAAATCCACGATATTCTCCCGTTGCATCTTCCCAGGCACTCTCTACACGCGAGACGCGAGCCGACGGCGATCCCTCGTGCAGAAACTGCTCAAACGACTGTAACGCCTCGTCGTCTCCTTCCGCCACGACGCGCACGGTGCCATCGGGCTCGTTTCGCACCCATCCCGTCAACTGGCGGCGCTGGGCCTCGCGCCGCGTTGTGTCGCGAAAAAATACGCCTTGCACGTGGCCATATACCCGGGCCTCAAGTCGTTTCATCACTATGATCTAAACTCATTACCTCATACGTCTTCCGGCGCCGAGCCAACGCGCGAAACGGCCCCGATCGTCACACTAATTATAGTAGCCAATCTTATACAATCTTCCTATCGTAGCCACAACGTACATCCTTCGCCAGCGAAGCGTCAGGTTTCTCCCAACTCCCTCAGTATGCGCCCCGGGAGCGTCGGACCTTCATACACCAATGCCGTGTACAGTTGCACCAGGCAAGCGCCGGCCTCGAGCCGGGTGCGTACGTCGTGCGCTGTTGACACTCCCCCCACTGATATCACCGGCAATCGGCCATCCATCTGACGGCAAACATACCTTGTCAATTCTAAGCTACGCGCTGCCAGAGGGTCGCCGCTCAGCCCTCCTTCTAGTTTGGAGGCCCGTGGCCCGAGCCCCGGCCGATCCAACGTTGTATTGGTTACAATCACACCGTCAATACCCTGCGCTTCCGCCGCCTCCAGAATCTCATCGATATCCGCCCATGAGAGGTCCGGCGCAATCTTGAGCAAGACCGGTCTCCGTTTACCGTCGCCTGCCAACCGCACGTTCTCTTCCTGCAAGCGCCCCAGCAATGATTGCAAATAACGCCCACCTTGAAGCTGCCGCAGTCCCGGCGTATTTGGCGAACTGACGTTGACCGCCAAATAATCAGCATAGGGATAAACCGCGCGCATCACCATCACGTAATCGTCCACCGCGTGCACCAGCGCCGTCTCCTTTTGCTTTCCCAGGCTCACACCCAATACAAACGGCGCCGGATTTGATCCCGCTCGCGCTTTCAACCGTCTCAGGCGCGACGCAACGCGCGTCATGCCCTCATTTGGAAACCCCATGCGGTTGATGAGAGCGCATTCTTCAGGCAGCCGGTAAATGCGCGGTCGCTCGTTGCCCGGCTGTCTCCATGGCGTCACCGTGCCCACCTCCACGTGTCCGAATCCCAACAAAGCCAGGCTCAGGGGTGCCTGCGCGTTCTTATCGAAGCCCGCCGCCAGGCCCAGCTCATTGGGAAACTGCAAACCAAAAGCGTTTACCGGTCGCTGCGGTACTTCTCCCGCCAGCTGGCGCAGCAACAATCGACCAACCGGCCAACGCTGTGCCACAGTCAGGGCCTGCATGGTCAGGTCATGGGCTCCCTCCGCTTCCACCCGTCGCAGGAGGGGAATGATCAATCGTTTGTACTTGGGCATCCGACACTCAAACCTCTAGCGTATGCGGTGGCAAAGCGCCAAGAAACCTGGCAGTTTAGTCATCTCCCAACTTCAATACGGCCAGGAACGCCTCCTGGGGTACTTCAACATTGCCAATCTTCTTCATCCGCTTCTTGCCCTTCTTCTGCTGTTCCAGCAGCTTGCGTTTACGCGACACGTCGCCGCCATAACACTTGGCCAGCACGTCTTTACGCAGCGCCTTCACCGTCGCCCTGCTGATGACGCGCTTGCCTACGGCCGCCTGGATCGGCACTTCAAACATCTGCCGCGGAATTTCCTTCTTTAGCTGCGATACCAACCGCTGCCCGCGATGATAAGCGTCGTCGTCATGCACGATCATTGCCAGGGCATCGACCGGCTGCTTGTTGACCAACACGTCCAACTTCACCAGGTCCGATCCCCGGTAGCCCAGGAATTCATAATCCATGGAGGCATAACCACGCGTGCTGCTCTTCAGCTTGTCGTAGAAATCGACGATTATCTCCGCCAGCGGCACTTCAAATTTGAGCACCACGCGTCCCGGCGCCGGGTACTCCTGGCCCACAAACTCGCCGCGCCGGCCCATGACTAGTTCCATCACCGGCCCGTAATAGTCATCTGGCGTAAATATTTGCACTTCCATCCATGGCTCGCGAATTTCATCGATCACGCTGGGATCCGGCAACTCGGCCGGGCTGTCAATGACCGTCACCTCGCCTGTGTGCGCATGCACGATTTCGTACTCCACGCTAGGCGCTGTGGCCACGATGTCCAAATCATACTCTCGTTCCAGCCGCTCCTGGATAATCTCCATGTGGAACAGGCCGAGAAAACCACAGCGAAAACCGAAGTTGAGCGCGTTCGATGTTTCCGGCTGGTAAACGAGCGCTGCGTCATTTAGTTGCAGCTTCTCCAACGCCTCTTTTAACAGCTCATAATCATCGCCTTCCGTGGGGTAAATGCCCGCAAAGACCATCGGCTTTGCCGGCCTGTAACCGGGCAGCGGCTTCTCTGCCGGCCGGTCGCGCAGCGTTATCGTGTCACCCACGCGACACTCGCGCACCGTCTTCAGGCCCGTTGCGATATAACCAACTTCCCCTGCCGTCAGCTCGTCAACGGCCGTCATGCGCGGTCCGAACACGCCCAGTTCGATAGGCTCCGCCGGCACCTTATTGGCCATCATCTGGATCCAGTCGCCATGGCGGATCGTACCCTCAAAGACACGTACGTAGGCAATCACACCCTTGTACAAATCGTAATGCGAGTCAAAGACAAGGGCACGCAGTGGCGCGTCCGGATCGCCGCCTGGCGACGGTACCGTCTTCACTACCGCTTCCAACACCTGCTCCACGTTCGTTCCCAGCTTGGCGCTAATGGGAATCACATCCTCTCGAGGGATGCCGATCAGGTTCTCAATTTCATCGGCCACGTCATCCGGCAATGCCGCGGGCAAGTCAATCTTGTTCACCACCGGTACCAGTTCCAGATCGGCTTCCAGTGCCAGGTACAGGTTTGCCAGCGTCTGCGCCTCGATTCCCTGCGTGGCGTCCACCACCAACACCGCGCCTTCACAACTCTGCAACGCCCGGCTCACCTCATAAGAGAAGTCGACGTGTCCCGGCGTATCGATTAGATTCATTTCGTACGTCTCGCCATCCGGCGCCGTATACTCCATGCGCACGGCCGAGGCCTTGATTGTCACGCCTTTCTCGCGCTCCAGGTCCATATCGTCCAGGACCTGATCCTGCATGTCGCGCTCCGAAATCGTGCCCGTGGCCTGCAGCAGCCGGTCGGCAAGCGTTGATTTTCCATGATCAATGTGGGCGATTATGCAAAAATTCCGTATCTTACGTCTGTCCATACAATCAAGTATAACAAAGCGCTCGCTAAAATGTGAGGAACGCCAGGATGAGTCACGAGCACGCTTCTAACGACCCTCTACAACCGCACGCCCACGATCCGAATCCAGAGCCGCCCAGCGGCGATCCAACCTTCACTGTTCACGCGCCACAGGGTGAGCCGCAGACGGTCACCGTCGGCGACCTGCACAGACTCCCTCAGACCGACGTACCCAACTGCTACATCGTCAGTACCGGGCACGGCACGTCTGGCCCTTTTACGT
>CAYSMQ010000170.1:5896-9873 GCA_964432035.1 uncultured Ardenticatenaceae bacterium | reverse complement strand
CAGGTTACTTCCAGGGTGGTTGCCCGGCGCTGTCTTGTCAGACCGCGCGTAGCTAACCTTGATGGAGCGACCGTTGAACTTTTGTCCTTTCAACGCCGCAATGGCCTCATCCGCCGCGTCTTCCTCGATTTCCACAAAGCAGAAACCCCGGAACTTGTTGGTCTCGCTATCGAGAACCATATCAACGCTGTACACCTCTCCAAAAGGCGAAAACAGCTCGCGAACCTGTTTCTCCGTTGTCTCAAACGGCAGGTTGCCGGCGTATAGTTTTTTTAGCATTTTTTCGGTCTCCTGAGAACAGTGGGTCCCCATGAAAGGGGCGATCGCCCTTCCCGGCTTGTTCTGCTATATCCTCAGAATTGTAATTCTGATGACGATACTCGTTGTCATTAGTTTGGCGATCGTATTACCGTCCATAATGGAGGGGGTCTGGCACGTGTCTGTCGAAAGTTCTCCCAAGACACGGCTTATAGTCCAAGTATAATCACTTTACGCAGAAAGGCAACTGTTCCAACGCTTCGCATATCTTGTCCTTTTTTCCCATGACTTAGGTCCTTGCTGCACCAGACGGCGCTCTTCACACGCTATTCTGGCGCTCATTAAACTGTGAAATGTTTGACATGCCCTAAGCCGTAGGGTATGCTTGATACCTATTACAAGTTTCTGCACTGGGAAAAACGTCATCCGAAACGTCAGCCGTCCAGACTTTGTAGTTTGGACGGTTTTTCTTTTTGGCACCGTCACTCCGGTACAGGCACGTCGTGAGAGACGTGAACAGCCATAAGGAGAATACTAACATGGCACAGACAGAGAACGGAACAATTAAGTGGTTCGATGCCCGTAAGGGATACGGCTTTATCCAGCGCGAGACGGGCGAAGATGTCTTCGCCCACGCCAACGATATGGCCGATCCTTCGGCGCGTTTGCCCGAAGACAACGAACGTTTCGCGTTTGAAGTGGAAATGGGCCCCAAAGGCCCCGCCGCTAAGAACATGCGTCGCATTTCCGAATAATCTTTCGTAACCCCCCGGGCCGTCGCCGCTGCATACGCGGACGGGCCAATCCCCAATCCCCAATCTCCAACCTCCCCAATCCTCCCAATCTCTGATACCCTATACCCCATCAACTTAACCAGGGAGGACAGTCCATGCCCCTCGTCGACATCACGCGTACGCTGGTCGCCGGCACGGCCGTGTGGCCCGGCGACACCCCTTTTCGCTTACAGCGCACCCTGCAGCTAGCCCAGGGCGACAGCGTCAACCTCACAAGTCTCACCCTCAGTGCACACACAGGAACCCACGTCGACGCGCCCTATCATTTTATGGAAGCAGGCGCAACCGTGGACGCCATGCCCCTGAGCGCCTACTGGGGACCGGCGCAGGTGGTGACCGTTTCCAGAGCGGGAGGGCCGTTGCTCCCCGGCGATTTTGCCGCCTACGATCTGACCCTCGCCCCGCGTCTGCTGGTGCACTCGCCCGCCGGCGACCTGGACCAATCCCATTTTCCGCAAAAATTCGTCTATCCCAGCCCCGCCCTAGCTGAACACCTGGCGCAGGCCGGCGTCATTCTCTTCGGCAGCGACGCGCCCTCCATGGATCCCGAAGACAGCAAGAGCCTCGAAGGCCACCACGCCTTGCAGGCACACGGCATCGCCATCCTGGAATGGCTCGACCTGCGCCAGGCCCCCGACGGCCTCTACGAACTCGTGGCCCTGCCCTTGAAGATCGCCGGCGGCGACGGCAGTCCCGTCCGCGCCGCGCTGAGGAGATTATGATCATGTCCCAATCCTCAGGCCCCGACCATGAACCACAGGCAGCAGACGACCAGACATCCGATTTCTATGAGAAATCGGATGTCTCCAATCCCCAATCTCCAGCCCCCCTCGACGCCACCGATCCCCTCGCCCCCTTCGCCGACCGCTTCTACGTCGACGATCCGGACCTCATTTACATGCTGGCTAACTCCCTGGGGCGCCTACCACGGGCGACTGCCGCGCGCATGCAGGACGTCGTCGCCAACGAGTGGGGCGCGCGCCTCATACGGGGCTGGAATGAGGGCTGGATCGATCTACCGCAAAAATTGGGCGATAAGCTGGCCCGCCTGCTCGGCGCCCGGCCCGGCGAAGTTGTCATTGCCGACTCTACCTCGGTCAATCTCTACAAGGTCGTCAAAGCCGCCCTGGCCCTGCGATCCGACCGCCGCAAGATTCTCACCGACGACCTCAACTTCCCCTCCGACCTCTACATCCTGCAGGGCGCGCTCGGCGATCGCCATTTGCAGGTGGTCCCCTCGCCGGACGGCATCCACGGACCCGTCGCCGCTCTGCAAGAGGCCCTTGACGAAGACACCGCGCTCCTGGCTCTGAGCCACACGGCGTTCAAGAGCAGCTACGTGTACGACATGGCGGCGCTCACGCGTCAGGCGCACGAAGCCGGCGCGCTGGTGGTGTGGGATTTGAGCCATAGCGCCGGCGCCGTGACGGTCGATTTACAGGAGGCGCAGGCCGATTTCGCCGTCGGCTGCACCTATAAATATCTAAACGGCGGGCCGGGCGCACCGGCGTTCCTGTACGTGCGCAACGAACACCAGGAGCAGGCGCAGAATCCCATTTCGGGCTGGATGGGCCAGGCGCGTCCTTTTGACTTTGACCTGCAATACGAGCCCGCGCCCGGCCTGCGCCGCTTCCTCAGCGGCACGCCCGCCATCCTGTCTCTGGCTGCCATCGAACCGGGCCTGGACCTGGTGCTGGAAGCGGGCATGAAGCGCGTGCGCGCTAAGTCTGTGCAGCAGACGTCTTATCTCATCGCCCTGTGGCAAGAGCTGTTGCAGCCGCTGGGCTTCGAACTGCGTTCCCCCCTGGACGACGCACGCCGCGGCTCGCACGTGGCCTTGGGCCATCCGGAGGCCATGCGCATATCGTTGGCCCTGAAGCAGAAGATGAATGTGCTACCCGACTTCCGCGCCCCGGATAACCTGCGCCTCAGCGTCGCGCCTCTCTATACCGGCTATGCAGAAATCTACGAGGCGGTACAGCGCATCGCCGCAGTTGTGGAAAAAGGTCTCTACAAGGAGTTCTCCACAGAGGCGCCGGAAGTGACGTGACCGGTGATCTACATCCCGTATAGTTTCCATCACGGTTGACGTAATCAGAACATATGTGCTACACTTTCGGCAATTAACGTCCAAATTCATCTTGTAAAGCCATGAGAAGAAGAAAGTGTACTGCAATTACGAATGCCGGTCGTGAGTGTCAGGCCTACGCCATGCGCGGCAGCACCCCCCCGCTTTGCTGGGCGCATCGGGACCAAGGGGAGCGCGAAACGAGGTCGGAGAAGAGAAAAGAGAGTGGAGAGTGGAGAGTGGAGATTAGGGATTGGGGCTTGGAGATTGGCGACTGAAATCTCCAATCTCCAATTAACCAATCTCCAACTATCACCGGAGGTCACGACAATGCACACATCGAAGAAAGACAACCCTCCCCTAAATCTGGCGCCGACGACGCCGTTTGAGCAGTCGATCCTGCATCACTACGAAGAGTTGCGGCGCGATTATGAAGATCTGAAGACACGCGTCGACTGGCTGACCATCTCTATTGTGGGCGCGGCGCTCACGTTCGTGCTGGAGAAAGTGTTCACAGGCTAGCGCGTCCCCGTGCCGCGATCCTCGTTTCTATGTCACAATCTAATAGGGTGGGTGCCATCTTACGCCGCATCGAGCTTTTCTCGCGGCACGTGCTGGGCATGCCTCTTTACGAGTACCAGCTGGCGCCCCTGCGCGCCATCCTGGACAGCGTGTTGCAAGGACATGGTCACGATTTCCTGCTCATTTTCCCCCGCCAGTCGGGCAAGAACGAAGCCGTCGCGCACCTTTTCGTCTACCTGCTCAACCTGCTACAACGTCGTGGCGGGTCCATTGTCTTTGCCGCCATCGGCGATGGCCTGGGGCGCGGCTTACGCCGCCTGGAGGAGCGGTTAGAT
>CAYSMQ010000170.1:0-5886 GCA_964432035.1 uncultured Ardenticatenaceae bacterium | reverse complement strand
GCGGGCAGTGGACGAAGAGCACGCGCCCGCTGCGGCGCGGCTTGGGCAAGGCGGGCGTCGTTTTCCTGAGCAGCCATCCGCAGGCCTACGCCCGAGGCGAAACGGCGCGCTGGCTGCTGGTCGTCGACGAACTACAGGACAACGACGCGCAACACGTGGAGGCCGTCTTCGAACCCATGCGCGCCGCGTACAACGCCACAGCCGTCTACCTGGGCACCGTGCGATTCAGCAGCGACGCCTTGTGGAAAAAGCGGCGGCAACTGGAGCGACAGCAGGCGGCGGACGGCGTGCAGCGCGTTTTCCTGGTGCCGCCACAACGAGTAACGCGAGAGAACAAGGCTTACGCGCGCTTCCTGAAGCGCAAGACGGCGCAGCTGGGCCGCAATCACCCCATCGTCAAGAGCGAGTATTATCTGCAACCCATCGACGCCGAAGGCGGCCTCTTTCCGCCGCGCCGTCGCAAGCTGATGCGCGGGCAGCACTCGCGCCTGGAGGCGCCGCGCGACGGTCATACTTACGTAGCCACGCTGGACGTGGGTGGGCAGGACGAAGGAGCGACGTCGGCGATTGCGCGGCTAAAGAACCCGGCGCGCGACTACACGGTGGCCACTATCTTTGAGCTACATAAGGCGCAAGGAACGGCGCCGGGCCCCACGTACCGTGCTGTGGACGTCTTCGTCGACCACGGCTCGCGCCACTTTCAGGAGAACCCCGGCAGACCAAGCCTTGTGCAGCGATTGGTGGCTTTCTTGCAGCACTGGCGCGTGGCGCACGTGGTGGGCGACGCCACGGGCGTGGGCGAAGGGGTGCTGGATTGGCTGGCGGCGGCGCTGGGACGCTCGCGCGTGACCCCCTTCCGTTTCACGGCGCGCAGCAAGGCGCAGTTGGGCAATCGTTTTTTGAGCGTGGTGGAAACGGGGCGGTTTAGGTACTGGACCGCGGACGGCGGACGGCAGACGGCGAACAACAATCGGGAGGCGACAAGAGATGGAGAGCAATCAGCAGTCGGCGGTCGGCCGTCTGCGGTCGGTTCTGATGCCTGGTGGTTCTGGCAGCAGTGCGCGCATTGCATCTATGAGATGCCGGAGGGAGGAACGCCGGAACGGTCACTGTCGTGGGGTGTGCCTGCCGGCGCCAGCGTGTCCACGCCGGCAGGACCAAAGCCCGTACACGACGACCGCCTGGTCTCGGCGGTGCTGGTAGCACAGTACGATGAGCTGGTACAGCAAGGGGCGCTCAGTCTGGGCCAGGGCCGTTCGGCGGTGATTAAGCCGCGGGATGTGATGGGTGAGTTGAGGTTTTGAGACTGGATATTGGGGACTGGGAGTGTTAGCAGCCCGCGGTCTGCCGTCCGCCAACGCACACCCTTTTGCCAACCGCCGTCTGCCGGATATCATTGCTGGCATGGAGGAAAAATACGATGCCTGAATTTCTTGCAGAAGAAACCGTTCAACGACTACTAAAAGAAGCGCTAAAGAACGGCGGGGACCTGGCAGAAGTTTACGTCGAGGATAAAGAGTCGCTCAGCCTGCGCCTGGACGACGAGCGTCTGGAGCAGGCGGTGCAGGGCAACGACCGCGGCGCGGGTATTCGCGTCTTCTATGGCAATTCGGCGGCCTATGCTTACACCGACGACCTGAGCGAGAGCGCCTTGCTGGAGGCGACGCGGGCAGCTGCGGCAGCTGCGCGCGGCACAAACGAGCCGCGCACGTCCGTCGACCTCACGAAGCAGGAACGAGACCTGGACTTCCACATTAAGAAGCCGTTCGAGATGCTTAACGTGTCCGACAAGGCCGCCATTTTGCGCCAGATGGACAAGGCGGCGCGCGCCTACAGCCCGCACGTTGTGCAGGCGACGGCGCGTTACGACCAGATCCGGCGCCGCGTGTGGATTTATAACTCTGACGGCGTGTGGGTGGAAGACGACCGCCAGATTCTGGAATTTGCCGGGACCGTGGTGGCCCAGCGCGACGACATGCGCCAATCTAGCCGCATGGGCATCGGCGGGCAGGTGGGGCTTGAGCTTCTGGACGAGAAAGACCCCGTCGCCGCCATGGTAGAAGCGGCGGAGTCGGCCGTGCTGATGCTGGATTCACGTCCCGCGCCGGCAGGAGAGATGGCCGTGGTCATTAACAACGGCTGGGGCGGCGTGCTTTTCCACGAGGCGTGCGGACATTGTCTTGAGGCCGACTTTATTACCAACGGCGCCTCGGCATACGCCGGGCTTGTCGGTGAGCGGGTCGGACCCGACTTCCTGACCGCCGTTGACGACGGCGCCATTCCCGGGCGGCGCGGCTCAATGCGCTTCGACGACGAGGGCACGGCCACACGGCGCAACGTGCTCATCGAAAACGGCATTCTCAAGGAATATATGTGGGACTTGACCGAAGCGCGGCGTGCGGGACGAGAGTCGACGGGCAACGGACGGCGCGAAACGTTCCGCCACATGCCCATGCCGCGCATGACCAACACCTACATTGACGCCGGTCCGCACGACCCGCAAGAGATTATTCGTTCGGTCAAAAAAGGCCTGTACGCCAAGCGGCTAGGCGGCGGACAGGTTGAAATCGGACGCGGTGATTACGTCTTTGCCGTCACCGAAGGCTGGTTGATCGAAGACGGCAAACTGACGGCGCCCGTGCGAGGAGCCACCCTGGTGGGCAACGGGCCGGAGACGCTGCGCAAAATGGACATGATCGGCAACGACCTGGCCCTGGACCCCGGCCGAGGCATGTGTGGCAAGATGCAGCGGGCGCGCACCAGCGTGGGCCAGCCCACGGTGCGCGTGCCGCGACTGGTGGTAGGCGGGACCGATCGCGACATCAGCGGAGCCATGGACCAATAACTGTGGAGAGACAGAGAGACATGGACAGAGACCGGATTACAGAGATCGTTTTCGACGCGGCCAAAGCAGCAGGCGCCGACGCGGAAGCGTATGTAACGGCGCAAAAAGAGACGAACGTCGAGGTAAAACAGGGCGTAGTAGAGAAATTCTCTTTCGCCGGCAGCAAGGGCTTGGGCGTGCGCGTCATCCGCGAGGGCCGTATGGGCTATGCCTATACCTCTGACTTCACAGAGGCCAGCGTGTGGCGCTGCACCGAACAGGCGCTGGCGCTGGCGGAGGCGGCCGACGCCGACGCCTTTCGTAAGCTGCCTGAACCGCATTCCAGACCTATACAGGAGCCGCTGGATAACTACGACCCGGCGATGGAGACCCTATCGGCCGAGGAGAAAGTGGCCTTCGCCATCGCCGTGGAAAAGGCCGCGCTGGAAGCCGACGAGCGAGTCGTCATGGCCTTATGGAGCCGCTATCTGGACGGCGTGGCCGACGTCTATTTGGCCACGACAAAAGGCTTCAAAGACAACTATAAACAAAGTTTTGCCGGCGGCATTCTCATGGCTATCGCCGCCGACGGTGACGAGCGCGCTGTGTCTTTTGGCGTGGGCGTGGATAACTCCATTCACAAGCTGGATCCGCAAAAAATCGGCCGTGAAGCCGGAGAGCGGGCCGCGCGTCTGTTGGGCGGAAAGCCCGTGCCCACGCAGGAAGCGACCATCGTCTACTCGCCCTTTGCCGCCACCGACGTTATCGGCGCCATGTCGCGCGCCATGACGGCGGAGGCCATGCAGAAGAACCGCTCTTTTTTGCACGGAAAGTTGGGGCAGGACGTGGCCTCGGACATGGTGACGCTGCTGGATAATGGCCGCATGCCCGGCGGGTTGGCCACGCGACCGTTTGACGACGAAGGGGTACCCACGGGAGCCACGCGTCTGATCAACGAAGGCGTCCTGGAGGCCGTGATTTATGACACCTACACGGCGGCAAAAGAAGGAACCGAAAGCACGGGCAACGCCTCGCGCAATTCACATCGCGAACCGCCGCAACTGGCGCCGAGCAATTTCTATTTGCAGCCGGGCCATGTGACGCCGGAGGAGTTGATCGCTGACGTGAAAGCAGGATTGTATGTGGTCAACACCATGAATACGCACAGCATCAATCCCGTCAGCGGCGACTACTCCGTGTCGGCGCAGGGCTTCTGGATCGAGGACGGTAAGCTCACGCACCCGGTCAACGAGGTGACGATTGCCATCCCGCTGGATGAATTGCTGAAGAATGTCAAAGGGGTAGCCAACGACCTGCTGTTCTTGCCTTTTATGGGCGCCATCGGCTCGCCCACGTTCCGCGTGGATGGGGTAATGATTGGTGGGCAGGACTAGCCAGACCCAGACCTGACAGGTTTGCGAAACTTGTCAGGTCTTTTTTCCACCGCCATACGCGCCCTGACCATAAGCGGTCGCGCCGTAAGCGCTCTGCATTTGCAGGCGCCGGCTTTTAGGGACGCGGCTTTTTTCCGTGCGCACGATGCGCTGCAAGGGGATGCTGGCCACAAAGGTTAGCGAAAAGAACAGAAACTGGCGGCGGCTGATCCCTTTCATCGTTGCTCCTCACATGCCCGCTATATCGTCGACGTCTGCGCCGCCGGCATTGTTGATGCGCGGGCCGTTGCCGTTGAACGTGCGCACGCCGACGAGTCGCACGCGTGCCGCGCCGCTCTGAACGAGCACGGCTTCGTTCGTGTACTCGGTGCACTGTCCGCCCATCATGGTCACACGCGCGCCGGAGTTGGGACCGATCCAGATGGAGCGCTCGTGCGGCGCGAAGAAGCTGACGTTGCTCAGGCTGAACGCGGGACTTGAACCGGGCTCGACGGTGACATCGTCGATGAACTTGATTCCCACGCGCGCGCCCGCCGGTCCGGCAAAGGGAATGATGCGCCCGTTGCTCACAGAAACGCCCTGCCGGCCCGACACGCCTTTGGTCGCCACCAGAATCCCTTCCGTGACGCAGTCAAAGCCAAAATTGCTGATGCTGCCGTAGTTGCCGGGCAGCCCCGGTTCGCTGACGTTACCCGTAAAACAGATGCCGCGCAGATAGCCGTAGCCAAAGAAGTTGTGAACCATAAACTCTTCGACCATGTCCATCTCCAGGCACGTGCCCTGCGCTTCCACCCAGGCGCGCAGGGACATATCCAGGGTGGGAATGACGTTGGGATTAAAGTGAACGTTATTGATGCGCGCCACGTCGGCCACACGGCCCAGCTTAATGCCCTTGAACAGCGGATAGCCCTGCACGCTGTCCACCAGCAGCCCGTCGGCGGAAGCGTAGATAAATTGGTAGGGATTGAGGCAGGTGACGTTGCGGATGGTGACGCCGTGCGCCTGGTTGGGCACAATGATTGTCCAGCCGTAGGGCTGCGGCGCGCCGGCCATGGCCTGTTCGGGATAAAATATCTCCACGCCGTCGAGCGTCGAGTTATGATTCATCAGGATGAAGTTGTCCGGATGATAGGCGCAAAGCACGGACCCACGGGGCGTTTCATCGCGCAGTTTGTGCCCGCGCCGCATGCCGCCGAATCCGCCTTTCAGAGTGACGTGTCCGGGCACGATTAGCGTACCGTCACAACGGTAGAAGTGGGGCGCCGGCGCCAACCAGACCACGCCGCCCGTACCTGCCGCGGCGTCCAATGCCGCCTGAATCGCAGGCGTATCGTCGGTAACGCCGTCGCCCTTCGCGCCGTAGGCCATCACGTTAAACACGGCAGAGCGGTGCCTGCCTTCTTCGTCATGTTCGACGCGCAAAAATTCGTTGAGCAGCTCTCCCCAGATTTCGTTATCAGCGCCCGGCTGTGGTAAGCGGGCCATTTTTCCTCCTGGCGATTGTAAAATAGAGATTGGAGACTGGAGACTGGAGATTAGAGATTGGATTCTCAGTTCTCAGGCTCCACTTCATGCACTCGAAGTTTTGTCTCACTCAACTGGCGCCAGGATTGTACGCGCAAGGCGCATGCTCGTAAATGGTTAGAAATTCCTAAATGTGCGCGCTCT
>CAYSMQ010000169.1:5059-9876 GCA_964432035.1 uncultured Ardenticatenaceae bacterium | reverse complement strand
GTCCGATCCCAGCTGTTGATCCATACGGTCCCGGCCATGACAGCGCGCGCAAAGCGGTGTGCCTTGCCAATGTCACGCGTCCATACACCCGCAGCTAACCCGTAGGGCGTATCGTTGGCTCGAGCGACGACTTCCTGCCAACCGTCAAAGGGACTAAGGCCCAACACCGGGCCAAAGATTTCTTCTTGCACCAGTGGCGAGGCATCGTTTTCATAACGAAATATCGTCGGCGCCAGAAATTGACCCCGCGCCAGGTCGCCGCCGAGGCGCTCGCCACCGGCGAGGAAAGCGAGCCCCTCGCGTTTTCCTTCTTCGATGTAACCCATCACCCGATTCATCTGCTCGCCGGAAATAAGTGGACCGAGCTCGCTTTCAGGCGCGAAACCATTCCCGACACGGATCTGCTGCGCGCGTGTTACCAGCTCCGTCTGCACGTCGTCTAGAATCGGACGCTCTACGTAGAGTCGCGAACCGGCGGTGCATGACTGGCCGCTGTTGGCAAAGATGCCCCAGACGGCGCGCTCGACGGCTTCGTCCAAATCGGCATCGGCGAAGATGACGTGTGGTGACTTGCCTCCCAGCTCCAGACTGACGTGCTTCAGATTGCTTTGCGCCGCCGCGCCCATGACCTGGCGCCCCACCTCGGTCGAGCCGGTAAAGCCGACTTTATCCACGCCAGGGTGGGCTGCCAGCGTCGACCCGGCAGGAACGCCAAAGCCGGTGAGCACGTTGAAGGCGCCCGGCGGCACGCCGGCTTTCATCATCAGCTCGCCCAGCCACAGTGCGCTGAGGGGCGTCTCCTCAGCCGGTTTGAGGATAATGGCGTTGCCACATGCCAGCGCGGGCGCCACTTTCCAGGCTGCCATGAGAAGCGGATAGTTCCAGGGGACGATCAAGCCAACGACGCCGATTGGCTCGCGCAGGGTATAGACCAACTGCTGCGGGTCGGAAACGGGAATCGTGCTGCCTTCCAGCTTGTCCGCCCAGCCGGCGTAGTAGCGAAAGTGACGAGCGCTCCAAGGCACGTCAAAGTCCCGCGCGTCGCGATACGGTTTGCCGTTGTCTAGCGTCTCAATTTCGGCCAACATGTCCGCCTTTTCTTCGATGAGGTCGGCAACGCGCCACATGATCTCGCCGCGCTCGGCGCCGCTTATCCGACCCCACGGCCCTTGCAGCGCCTGGCGCGCAGCGGCGACGGCACGGTCGATGTCTTCCTCGCCGGCGGCGGCAACACGCGCCAGCACCTCGCCGGTGGCCGGGTTGGTGCTGGCGAACGTCTCGCCGCTCGCAGCATCGACCCAGTCGCCGGCGATGAGCAGTTGCCTGGGTCCATCTTCGAGAAAGGCAGTTGTCTCCGGCTGCAGGTGAACGTTCGTAACTGTCTCAAGCATGGTTTGACCTCCAATCGTTCAGCAGCTCGCGCGCCGCATTTCTGCCCGGTATACCGGTTACGCCGCCGCCCGGATGGGCGCTTGCGCCACAAAGGTAGAGGCCGGGCGCAGGGCTGCGGTATTGTGCGTAGCCCGGAAGCGGTCGCATGTGCAAAAATTGGTCCAGCGTCATTTCGCCGTGGCTGGGGTTGCCTTCCGGCAGCCGGTAAAGTTGTTCCAGGTCTACTGACGTCAGCACCTTAACCTGCTCTACACAATCGCCAAAGTCAGGCGCGTATTCGGAGATGGTGTCGGTCACGAGTCGCGCCAGCGCCTCGTGCAACTCGTTCCAGTCGGCGTGGCGGAGGTGATAAGGCATGTATTGCACCGTCGTCGACAGAATATGTTTGCCCTGCGGGGCCAGCGACGGATCGGTTAGTGTGGGAATCATCATATCCAGGTAGGGGCGGCGCGAATTTTCACCGTACTTGACGTGGTCGTAGGCGCGTTGCAGATAGCGAACGCTCGGCGCAATCTGGATGTGACCGGCAAGGTAAGCGGCGGGATCCTTGCCGGCGAGCGCCGTAAAAGCCGGCAGCTTATTAAGAGCGAAATGGACGCGTGCACTCGAGCCACGGTACTTGATGTTTTCCACGTGCCGCACGACGGTACGGTTGAGATAGTAGGGGTCCATTAGGTCGAGAAAAGTCGTGCGCGGATCGGCGTTGGAAACGATCGCCTTCGCGGTTAGCTCTTTCCCGTTTTCGAGGCGGACGCGGCTGACGCGACCCGATTCACAGACCAATTCGGAGACCGGTGAGCCGGTGCGGATTTCGGCGCCAAACGAGCGGGCTGCGCGGGCGATCGACTCGCTGAGCGCTCCCATGCCACCCTCGACCACGCCGCCAGAGCGAAAGAGACCGGTGCTGCTGCCGGCCCAGCGATAGAGTAGCAGGTAAGCCGTCCCTGCTTCCATGGGGCCCCAGGTGATGCCGCGCACGCCGTTGGCGGCGATTGCTCCTTTCAGGGCCTCGGACTCAAACCATTCGTCGAGCAGGTCGGCGATGGGCATTGGGAGCGTACGCAGCAATTCGCCGACATTTTCCCTCCCCAGACGCCGTAAGGGCCCGACCATCTCTTTCATCTGTGGGAGGTTTTGCAGGCCAACGTCGGGCAGATCGGGCGGCGTCATCTCCATCAGTCCGTGTACCACGCCGGCTAGCGACTGCATGCGCTGGACAAAGGTGGGCCAACGCGCTGCATCCCGCGCGGAAAAGCGGCCTATCTCGTCCATCGTACGCGCCTCGTTCTCCCAGATCGTGAGGGAGTTGCCATCGGGCAACGGCGAGAAGACGAGGGGCGTGGTTGGGAGAATCGTCAGGCCCTTTGCGCGCAGCTGAAGATCTTCGACGACCTGTGACGAGAGGTAGCCGGCGCCGTCGGCAACGGGTGACACCCGGTAGCCCGGAAATAGCTCCTCGGTTGTGGCCGCGCCGCCAACCTGCTCGCGGCGCTCGAGCACGACGACGCGTAGTCCTGCTTTGGCCAGATAGGCTGCCGTAACCAGACCGTTGTGTCCGGCTCCCACGACGATTACGTCGTAGTCGGCGTCGTGCGGCGCGGCAGATGGTGTACTCTCTTGCTCCGGTGACGCCAGCCGTTCGCGCGCCAGCTCGACGAGCGTGCTACTGCCATCGCGCAGTTGTGCGCGCAATTCGCGCCCACGGCGCGGCGCCAGCAGAAGACCGGCGACCGCGCCCAGCGCTCCACCAAGGGCCAGCGCGGCCAACAAATGCTTTGATTTTTCTTTATCCGCCATCCATGTTTCTCCCAGTTCAGGTACGCTGCTTCGCGCCACCCGTATCTTTCAATATCTCCAGCGCAGCCAGCCGCCCGGGACCGCCGGTGATGCCGCCTCCCGGATGGGTGCCCGACCCGCACTGGTAATAGTTGTGAATCGGCGTCCGGTAATCGGCCCAACCGGGGGCGGGGCGCAGGAAGAAGAGCTGGTCCAGCGTCAGCTCGCCGTGGAAGATATTGCCTTCGGTGAGGCCAATCTGCTGTTCCAGATCCCAGGGCGTCAACACCTGCTTGTGCAGAATCAAGTCCTTGACGTTGGGGGCGAACTCGGCGAGCGTGTCGACGACGGCATTGCCAAAGGCCTCGCGTTGTTCGTCGCGCGTGGCGAACTCCGCCAGATCATAGGAAGCGTACTGGACGAAGATAGACATTACGTGCTTTCCCGGTGGGGCCATGGAGGGATCGACCGTCGTGGGAATAATAATGTCCATATATGGGCGCTGCGAAAAGCCGCCATATTTAGCGTCGTCGTAGGCGCGCTCGAGGTAATCCATGCTGGGACAGATTTCGATCATGCCGCGGATCAGCGACGGGTCTCTCATTGCCGGGAAGGTTGGTAGGCCGTCGAGCGCTAGATTGACCTTGCCCGAGGAACCGCGGAACTTAAAGTTATCGATAGCGTGTACAAGGTTCGCAGGCAGCTCCTTTTCATCGACCAGCTTGCGGAAGGTCACGTACGGGTCGCAGCCGGAAATTACAATGTCGGCGTAGATCTCCTCGCCGCTTTCCAGCGCCACGCCTACGGCCCTGCCGCCCTTGACGATGATCTGCTCGACCGGCGCCTCGCAGCGGATCTGGGCGCCAAAGCTACGGGCCGCGCCGGCGATGGCCCGCCTGTTCCCCCTTTTTGCGAGCCCCAGGCGGTAAGGGCGCCGTCGAGCTCGCCCATGTAATGGTGCAGCAGCACGTAGGCGGTGCCCGGCGACTTCGGCCCGAGCATTGTGCCGATGATCCCATTGAGCGCCGTGAGGGCTTTGATTACGTCGGTCTCGAACCACTCGTCGAGAAAGTCGGCGGCGCTCATCGTCATAATCTTGGTTAGTTGGTGAAATTTTTCTTTGCCAAGCCCGTGGAGGTGGCGCCCGAAAGCGCCAAGGGTACGCAAGCCTCCGAGACCGGGGGCGGCCGGATTGGGTGGCACCATCCCCAGGATCGGCTTCACGGCAAAGGCGAGCTCATACATCATCTTGTTAAAAATGGGATAGGCGTCGGCGTCGCGCACCGAAAAGCGCTTGATTTCCTCGCGCGTGCTGGATTCGTCGGGATAGAAGGCAATGTAGTTGCGGTCTTCCATGGGTGTGAAGGCGCTGTCGAGGGGCATCAGGTGCAGCCCATGCTTGTGCAGCTCCAGCTCGCGAATCACCTCCGGGCGCAGTAAACTGACGACGTACGAGCAAACTGAGTATTTGAATCCGGGATAGATCTCTTCGGTTACGCTGGCCCCACCCAGCACATACCTGCGCTCCAAAAGAAGGACGCGCTTGCCGGCCCGGGCCAGATAGGCGGCAGTGACCAGGCCGTTATGCCCTCCGCCAATGACAATTGCGTCGTATTTGTGGGCCATAATGCTTCCTTTCGTTGCCCTCG
>CAYSMQ010000169.1:0-5049 GCA_964432035.1 uncultured Ardenticatenaceae bacterium | reverse complement strand
GGATAGATCTCCTCGGTGACCGCGGCGCCGCCCAGCACATGACGCCGTTCCAGCACGAGCACGTCTCGCCCCGCCCGCGCCAGGTAGGCGGCTGCGGTCAAGCCATTGTGACCGCCGCCGACGACGATGACATCGTATTTTTCGCGGTGACCGTTAAGTTGAGCACGAGGTTGCACTATCTTCCTCCGTGATGATCAGTTTCGCTTGCGCGGCGGGTCAAAGAAGGGGGTCTCGACCACACGCGCCAGCGCTTGATGGCGATGCGCTTCTACGGTTACTTCCATGGCGACGGCGCTGCCGATTTTGGCGTACCGTGGGCGCAAGCGCGCCAGGACAATATATTTTTTCAGTACCGGTGACCAGGCGCCGCTCGTCGCCTTGCCGATCTGGTGCGATGGGCGGCCTTCGGCGTAAACAGGCACCGCTTCATTCCACGATTGGTAGGGTAAATAGAGCGGCATATCATAGCGTGCGTATACCTGCTCCAGTTCGGTCACGTCGATTTCCAGACCTACCGTGTTCCATTCGGAGCCGCGCGTCCTTTCTTTGCGCAGCGCTTCCTGCCCCACGAAAAATGGTTTGTCCAGCTTCACGGTCCAGCCCAGGCCCAGCTCCAAGGGCGTCGACTTCTGAATATCGAACATGACCCTCTGTGAAGAGTGGAAATCAACATCGATAAGCAGCAGTCCGGCTTCAATGCGCGCCATGTCGAGGGCCACGTTGCCAAAGGGGCGCAGCCGGAACGCCTCGCCGGCATCCATGAGCGCGTCCCAGAGCGCTTCGGCGTCGCCCGGATCTACCCACAGTTCATAGCCGAGATCGCCCGTGTAGCCGGTACGCGTGATCGTCGTGGCAATGCCGTCGAGCCGGCTGTGGATTAGCCCGAAATAGCGCAGGTTGTCGAGATCGGCACGGGTCAACCGTTTTAGAATTTTGCGCGCCGTCGGTCCCTGCAGCGCGAGCGCCGCCAGCGAATCGGTAACATCTTCGACGCACACGTTTAACCCCGAGGCGTTGTCTTCCAGCCAGGCGAGTGTCGGATCGGCAGCGGTCAGCCGGTAGAAATCGTCGTCGATGTGCGCCACCGTGCCATCATCGACAATGTACCCCTCGTCGTCACACCACGGCGTATACATGACGCGTCCTACGGCGTAGCGGCGCACGTCCTGCGTGACGACGCGATTCAGCAGCCGCTCGGCATCTGGCCCGTGGATGTGGTACTTGTAGAGCGGCGAGATGTCGTAAAGGCCGCACGCCGTACGAATCGCCAGATATTCGTGAATGTGATCGAGCTCATAGCTGTTGGGCGTAATATAGCCGGACCACTCCTGCCAGCTATAGCTTTCGACGAGCTTTGAGGTGCGGCTGTGAAATGGTGTTGGTCGCATGCATTCCTCTCTGTTATCGTATCAATCCAGTAACGCCTCGACGCCCCGTTTGTAGAGGCTGTTAGCGATGATGATGCGCTGTATTTCGGACGTGCCCTCCCAGATGCGGTCCACGCGCAGCTCGCGGAAGAAGCGCTCGGCCACGTTCTCACGCATGTAGCCGCGCCCGCCAAAAATCTGCACGGCGCGGTCGGCCACGCGCCCGGCCATTTCCGAGGCGTAGAGCTTGGCCATCGCCGCTTTGGCGTGCACCCGTTTCCACGCCTCGGTTTCTTCTGCCGCTGCGGCGGCACGCGCCGTGGCGTAGGTCATTAGCCGCGCCGCGCACAGCTCGGTGAGCGAGTCGGCGAGCATGAACTGGATCGCCTGATAGTTGGCAATCGGTTGTCCGAATTGCACCCGTTCCTGCGCAAAAGCACATGCTTCTTCCACCAGGCGGTGGGCCGCACCGCAACAGCGTGCAGCAATCATGACACGCTCGTGCAGAAACCACTCTTTACTCAAGTCCAGACCCTGCCCCACCTCGCCAAAGACGTTTTCGTCGGGGACCTGTACGTTGCGAAAGGCGAGCCAGGGATGGCCGTCGATAATGTGATGCATGTATTGGGGATGGCGCAGCACTTCCACGCCTGGGCTGTCCAGCTCTACAAAAAAGAGCGTAATGCCCTGCCCGATCTCCGGGTCAGTCGCGGCCTGGACGATGGCTACGTCGGCAACGTCGCCGGATGTCACGTGCCATTTTTCGCCGTTGATGACCCAGTGACCGTTTTTACGCACGGCCGTCGTTGCCATTTGGCTGGCGTCGGAGCCGGCGCCTTCTTCGGTGATCGCGTAGCAAATGTTGAGCCGCCCTTCGGCGGCGTCGCGCACGTAGCGCTCAACCTGGTCAGGCGTCGCGTGACGTAATACGACGGCGGGCGCCCATACGACCCAGCCAAGCGCGTTCGTCGCCTTACCGATCTCTTCATTGAGCACAACCTGCGCGGGCCAGCTCATTTCAGTGCCGCCCACCGTGCACGGTAGGCTGCTGGAGTAAATGCCGAGCTCCTTCACCTGTGCCGCGAGGCGCTCGCGTTCGCCGGCGGCTAGATGACCGCCGGCGAGCTCAGTGGAAACTTCGAGTGGAATTAGCTCCTCGGCGACAAAGCGCGACACCGTCTGCTGTAGGTCGCGGAGTTCTGGTGTAACCGTCAGCATCGTCAGTCCTTCTCATTTTCGTCAACAGCTTGCAAGTTTAAGAGCACGCGTCCCGTCTGTTTGCCCGCCAGGATGCGCTCAATTTCGGGATTCAGTTCGTCGAGCGTCCGTTCTTTGGCGAGCGATGGCAGCGACGCTAACTTCCATGTTCCTGCCAGCTTTTCCCACAGGCGGCGCCGCTGGGCCTGGTCAACGTTCACCGAATCGACGCCGTAGAGCGTGATGGCGCGCAAAATGAAGGGGAAGACGGTTGTGTCCAATTGTGGCGATGCGACGTTACCGCAGGCGACGACGGCGCCACCGTACCTGGTGGACTTAAGCGCCGTGGCCAGGATGTCGCCCCCAACGGCGTCGACAACGCCGGCCCATTGCGCGCTCAGCATTGGACGTCCGCTCTCGTCGCCGGCCTCGTCACGGTTGACGATTTCCGTAGCGCCCAGCTGGCGTAGATAATCGTGTTCCGTTTTCTTGCCAGTGACTGCCGTTACGTCGTAACCAAGCTGGGTCAGGAGGGCTACTGCCATACTGCCGACGCCGCCTGTTGCGCCGGTAACCAGCACGGGCCCCTGGTCAGGCGCCACGCCATGCGCCGTCAGCCGCTCCACGCACATGGCGGCAGTATAGCCTGCCGTACCGTAGATCATGCTCTCGCGTAGGCTCAGGTCGGTAGGTCGCTTTATAGCCCATTGAGGGGGAATGCGGATAATTTGACCAAAGCCGCCCGGCGTGTTCATGCCCAAATCGTGGCCGATAACGATGACTTCGTCGCCGGGCGCAAAGTCGTCACTTTGCGAGGTGATCACGACCCCAGCGGCGTCAATGCCCGGTGTGTGTGGATAGCGTCGTGTGACGCCCTTGTGGCCCGTCGCGGAGAGCGCATCTTTATAGTTGAGCGAGGAGAAGTGGACGCGCACGAGAAGCGCACCGTCCGGCAGCTCGTCGACGCGGCGCGTTTCGACGGAGCGCGTAAACTGCCCATCTTCTGTTTCTCGCACCACGAGCGCCTTGAATTGTGTGTTATCCATGGCCACATCCTGTTTCATGCATCATGTTCTCAGCCGCTCCTCTTCTCTTGCACCGACCTTGTTGGGCGCCGGTGAGCCGGCAGCGCGCGGGATGACCAGCGCGTCGACGGCCAATACGCCGTCAGCATGAGCTATCAGCGGATTTACATCCAGTTCTCCAATCAGGTCGCCCAGGTCGGTGGCAAGCGCCGCCAACTTCATGAGGGCGCGTACGAGGGCGTCGACGGCTACCGGGGCTTGCCCGCGGGCACCCTGCAGTAACGGGGCGCCACGAAGACCAAGCAGAGCCTGACGTACCTCCGCCTGCGTCGCCGGCAGCGCTAACAGAGAGGTATCGCGTAGAATTTCGACGAAAATACCTCCGATGCCCAGCGATAGAAATGGGCCGAACTGTGGATCGTGGACAATGCCGGCGAACATCTCAACGCCCGGCGGCGCCATGCATTGTACCAGTACGCGCGGTCCCAGTTGCTCCCGCAGCGCAGCATAGGCTTTATGCACTGCATCGGCGTGCGCCAGATTGAGATGCACGCCACCCTGTTCGCTCTTATGCAGGTGTCCCGCCGCCGTTTTCAGCGCCACCGGGTAGCCGATTTCTTCCGCTGCAGCCACCGCTTCGGCTGCAGCTGTGGCCGTATCGGTCCGCGGCACGGGAATGCCATAAGCCGCCAGCATTCGCAGCCCGGTGGCTTCATCCCGGGCCGTCTCGGCCGTCGCGAGCACGCGCCGCCAGCGCGAAATCTGCGCCGGGTCAAGCCGGTACATCTCGTCCGAGTCTGTCCCTTCTGCCTGAGCGGCTCGTTTTTGCCTGTACCGGCAGTAACCAAACAAGTGGTCGATGGCGCGCAGGCCCGTTTCTGTTCCCATGAGGACCGGAATGGCCATGCCGCGTAGGGCGTTTACCTGGTCTTTTCCGATAGCAGCGGTCACGTTGGTGAGGAATACGAGCGGCTTCTGGAGCTCGCCGCGAAGCGAGCGGGCCACGTCTACGTAGGTTGGTGGAATGTTGGAAGCGCGCATGAGGTCGACGGCAAAGACGTTTAGCCCTGTTTCCGGATTGGCGTCGAGGGCGCGTAGGCAGTCGCCGTAAATCCGGTCATAAGCGTTGCCCGTTCCCCAGGCGTCGAGCGGATTCGCCGGCTCCAGTCCCGGCTCCAGCGTTTCCGCCAGCCGCGATCGGGTGGCCTCGCTCAGCGTTGCGAAGGGGACGCCCTGCGCGGCGGCGAGGTCGGCGAGCATCGCTCGTTCGCCGCCGGAGTCGAGAATGGCGGCGATCGTCTGCGGCTTGGGTCGCATACCGGTTGCCAGTAGTTCCAGCGTATCCATCAGCTCGTCAAGGGAAATTACCCGGCGCACGCCGTAGTGGGCAAAGAGGGCATCGTAGGCGGCATCCTTCCCGGCAAGCGCGCCGCTGTGCGCCTGCGCCAGCCGTGCACCCT
>CAYSMQ010000168.1:3182-9880 GCA_964432035.1 uncultured Ardenticatenaceae bacterium | reverse complement strand
GACGGCGCATGGCGCACGAGCGGTTGAGCAACCTGCCGTCCTATCCGGCGCTGATTAACGGCCGATTTGACCCCTTCGCCTGGGCTGCACAGGAATCGCGGCGCTCAGACATCTATGACGCTCGGGCCAACGGCGCGGGCCCGCAGGAAGCGGGGCCGGAGAAAGATAACGTAGTACGCGGGCTCCCGGCGTCTGCGGGGGTGGCGGAGGGCGTCGTGCGCCTGCTACGGGGACCAGAAGAGGCCGACAAGCTGCAGCCGGGCGAGATTCTGGTGGCAGTGACGACGAACGTGGGTTGGACGCCGCTGTTTCCGCACGCGGCTGCGGTCGTCACAGACGTGGGCGCGCCGCTATCGCACGCTGCTATTGTGGCCCGCGAGCTCGGCATTCCTGCGGTGGTGGGCGCCAAGGATGCGACGATGCGGCTGCAGGATGGCGACCGCGTGCGCGTGGATGGCGCGCGTGGGGTGGTGGAGTGGCTAAGTACCGATGAATGATTTACACGTCAGCCGTCGACGGGCAGAACGCAACGGAAGCCGCGGTAGATGCTGCTGCTGTCGGGTGGCGCGAAGCCGCGGTTGGTTGTGCGCGCGTAGTAAAAGTGGCTGCTGAAGCCGCCGCCGCGCAGGACCTTATCGGAGCCGGCGGGTGGGCCGAGGGGGTTGTGCTGCGGCGAGCTCTGATAGTATTGGGGATCATACCAGTCGGCGACCCACTCCCAGGCATTGCCTGACATGTCGAGAATGCCAAAGGGGCTGGCGCCGCCAGGATATTGACCCACCGGTTGCAACGAGTTTCCACCTTGTTCCTCGGTGTTGGCCAAGGTGGGATCCCAGGCTTCGCCCCAGGGGAAGGCGATCCATCCTTGACCGGTCGCTGCCCTCTCCCATTGGGCCTCGGTGGGCAGGCGTTCTTCCATGGCTTCGCAGTAATTGCGGGCATCGTGCCAGGTGACGAACACGACGGGATGGTCGTCGTATTGCGGGTCGTCGAAAAAGCGTCGATCGGCGGGCGGCGTGCAGTCGCCGGCCTCCACACACATGCGGTAGTGAGCGTTGGTCACTTCGGTGACGTCCATATAGAAGGCATCTAACGTCACTTCATGGTAGGGCAACTCGTTTTCATACTCGCTGCGCAGACAGGGATCGTTGGAGCCGCTCTCTTCGCACCAACGCACGGCGCTGAGAACGAACTGCTCGTTGCTGCCCATGATGAATGTACCGGCGGGGATAAGGTTCATCTGCAGATTGTCGGCGCCGGGATTTGGATCGTTTGTATAGAGTTGTGATAAAAATGAGAGGGTCAGTCGTGTGGATTTTCATTTACTTTAATGGACGTGAGAAGATGACCACTCAAACCAAGGAGTTACAGGCGACGGTTACGCCTATACAAGCGCTGCGGTGGCTGAAGGAAGGCAACGCGCGTTTCGTGGAAAATCGTCGCCTTGAGCGCGACCTGCTACGCCAGGTTGATATCACGAGCGGGGGACAGTACCCTTTTGCATTTGTGCTGGGCTGCGTCGATTCGCGCGTTTCGCCGGAGCTGGTTTTCGACCAGGGCATTGGCGATATCTTCAGCGCCCGCATTGCCGGAAATTTTATCAACGACGATATCCTGGGCAGCATGGAATTTGCCTGTAAGCTCGCGGGCGCGCGGCTTATCGTCGTGCTGGGTCATACCCAATGCGGCGCGATCATGGGCGCGTGCGACGAGGTCCTGCTTGGCAACTTGACCGGGATGCTGGCCAAGCTGCAGCCGGCGCTACAAACGGTTCCGGCGCCGCCGGAAGAACGCAACTCGGCAAACGCTTCATTCGTGCAGGAGGTCGCCGAAAAAAATGTGGCGCTGGCAGTGGAGGCCATCACGCGCCGCAGCCCGGTGCTTGACGAGATGGTCCAGAATGGAGAGATCGAGGTTGTGGGGGCGATGTACGATGTCGATACTGGGCAAGTGACTTTCCACTAAGGCGTTCGTCTCACTGTCATCTTCTGGAAAATACCGCCAGGAATGTGATAAAAATGGAACGCAAGGAACCTACGTGTGTGAAGAAAGGACTTAGATGGCCCGTATTGCGGTGATCGGCGACGTTCACGACCATTGGAACGCAAAAGATAGCGCCTACTTCAACCGGTCTGATTATGACCTGCTGCTATTCGTCGGCGACCTGACTTCTATTTTGTCGCTGAAGCGGACGCCTACTATTGCGCGGCGACTGGCGGAGGTGCGCAAGCGGGCGCTGATGATTGCGGGTAACCATGAGGTGCACAACCTGGTGCAGCTGGCGGCGGAGGTGTTTGATAACCAGCGCCTGATGTGGCTGTCGGGAGCGCGACACGCGGCGTTCTACGAGCGGCTGGCGCAGTGGATCGCGCCGGTGGAGCTGGGCGGATTCAGCAGCCACTTTTTCCGATTTGGCGACGTCGCGTTTGACGTAATTGTGGCGCGCCCGTGTTCCATGGGTAGCGGGCTGGGACCCGGCGTGAGGGAGAACGGTCAGAACAGTAGCGGAAACAGGGGTTTTCGCAAGCGGCTCAACTTCGGGCGCCTGCTGCGCGACGTATATGGCGTGGATAGTCTGGCGACGTCGGCGCAGCGGCTGAAGGCGTGTGTGGACGGCGCGCGGTCGGAGCGGCTGATCTTCCTGGCGCACAACGGGCCCACGGGACTGGGTGACGAGCCGGACGACCTGTGGGGGCGCGATTTTGGGGAACCGGTGGGCGGCGATTGGGGCGATGAGGATTTGCGCGTGGCCATCGATTATGCCCTTGAAAAAGGCAAGAAGGTTGAGGCTGTCGTAGCGGGCCACATGCACCTGCGCACAAAACAGGGTGAGGAGCGGCCCTGGTTAAAGCACATGGACGGCGTGTCCTACGTGAACGCGGCTCGCGTGCCGCGCGTGCGACGGGCGGGGCGGCATCACGTGAGTATTGGCTTGGATGGGGAGGGGGTGGAGGTGAAGGAGCGGTTTATGTAAGGGGCGGGAGACTGGAGATTGGGGGCTTGCGGTGGTGGCGAACTTGTAGCCCGGGTATTCATGCCCGGGCAGCTGGAGATTAAACTACTAGCGCCTACAGTCTGCCGTCTGCCGTCCCCCGTCCGCCGCGCCGTCACTGCGCCTTCGGCGCCGGGGTGTAGATCGTGGCGCGGGTGCCCTGGCCGGGGGCGGATTCAATTTCGAGGCGGCCGCCGGTAAGTTGAAGCCGTTGCTGAGCACTGACGAGGCCGCGGCCGTCTCGTGTGCCCTCGCTGGTTAGTATTTGCTGTGGATCAAAGCCGGCGCCCTGGTCAACAACGTCAATTTGGTACTCGTCTTCTGCTTGCCGTAGAGTAACCCTGACGCATTCGACGCCTGCATGTTTGACCGCGTTGAAGAGCAGTTCACGCAGGATCTGAAAGACAAGCACGCGTTGTCCATCGTCGGGTACGGGAAACGCGCCTTCGGCCTGCACCTTCACTTCCATCCGGTATCGGTCGCGCATTCGGCCGGCGATCCAATGTATGCCTTGCACCAGGCCTTCGTCGTGCAAAATAGGCGGGCTGAGGTCTACGCTTAGATCGCGCACAGTTTTAATTGCCGTGGACATCATTTCCTCTAGGGCGTCGATGTCCTCAAGCGCTTTTTGCGGAGCGTCCTCGCGTAAAAAGGTCAGCTGAATCTGTAAGCCGTACAATTGCTGTTGCAGGTCGTCGTGCAGGATTTGCGCGATACGGTGGCGCTCCTCGTGTTCGGCGCGGGTTAGCTGCGATGCTAAGTCGTGTAGCTTCTTGGTGCGCGCTTTGACGCGTTGCTCCAGAAGCTCGGCCTGTTCTTCGCGCTGCTGCAGGTGCTCTCGCAGCTGATACTGTCGCCGCCGGGCGCGCAGGGCAGCGTCCATGACGCTCTTCAGGGTCGCGGAGGGCACCGGCCGGTGCAGGACGGTGACGTTGTGACCGGGAAAAACATCGACGAGCGCGACCGGGTTGCGAGGCGAGGCCTTCACCGGCGAAAGCAACAGCGTCACCGGCAGGTCAGACCAGGTCGGTTGCGACTGCAGCGCCTGCAGGACACCCTCTCGGTTGTTTTCGCCCAACGCTTCTTCGGTCAACAGTAGGGCTCCCGCGCCATCGTTCAGCCTATCGCGTATTTCCTGTACGTTGTCGCAAGGACGACATTGAATCCCGGCCCCGGATAGTACACGGCAGATCACTTCTGCGTCGCTCCAGAGCGGAGCCAGTACCAGGACCTCCTCGCGCGCCTTCACACTATTCTGACCCCTTCTGCCGCTGGCGGTTGCCGGTGTCCATGAGCGATTCGGATCGACCCGTGTATTCCGGATTACCGGTAAGCACGCCGCGGAACGCATCTAGTGGCTCGCCGACAGCCACACCGTCGGAAAGAAGGCTCAGCTCGCGTATGGTTTTCTCGTGCCTGCCGTGTCGCTTCTTGACGACCGAGATTGCGTGATGAAGCGCACCGCCAGCTTCAAAGTAACGCAACAGCAAGACGGTATCAGAAAGATAACTGAGATCCAGCAATTGGGCCGTTTGTTCACCAACCAGGCCGTGCTGGGTGACGATAAGAAGGGACAGCACGTCGTTGCGACTCAGATAATTTAACAGGTCATGCATCTGGTTCAAGAGTAATGCCTCTTCGGACACGGCACGCATATAGCCGGTCAGGCTGTCGATCGCCAGCACGCGCACACCTTGCTCTTCAACCAGAGTACGCACCATGTGTGCAAACTCTCCGGCGGATACGACTCCCGTGTCAATTTGGCGAACGAAGAGCGCTCCCTCTTCGGCATGAGCGCGTAGGGGAACCTCTAACTCTTGCGACCGCTTGAACAACGTTTCCGCGCGTTCATCAAAAAGCAGCATGGCGCATGGGATCTCCTGTTGGAGGGCGGTATGCATGAAGAGTGTTGCCACGGAGCTCTTGCCGGTGCCGGAAGCGCCGCCAATGAGCGCCGCCGTACCTAACTCTAAACCGCCGCCAAGCAGCGTATCCAGACCCGCCACGCCGCTGGACAGTTGCTGCCAGCTCTTCTTCTCGTGCTCTTGGCCCACCTGAAGGCGCGGGTAGACTTCTAAACCACCGCTTTTAATGCGGAAATCATGCCAGCCGCTCTGGTAGCGCGAGCCGCGCATTTTGCCGATCTGCAAGCGCCGCAGTATTTCGCCATAGGCCCGCGTATGCTGCTGCAGCTGAATGATGCCATGCACCATGCTGTCCAACACGCGATCGCTGTTGCCTGGCGCCAGGCGGTCAATGAAGATGACGGTTGCTTTCAGTTCCACCAAGAGTTCGTTGAGCGCCAACATTTGAAAGCGAAAACGAACCGGATCGGCTGCCAGAAGCCTCAGTTCCGTCAGGGAGTCGATAACCACGCGCTGCGGTCGCTTCTCACGCAGCGCGCTGAGAATCTGCTCATTGGCTTCATTAAGCTCCACTTCCGCGGTGGGGAAAATCGTTTGATGTTCTTCGAGATGGGCCTGCTTCAACGGCGGCAGCTCGAAGACGTCCAGCGCGTCCAGTGACCAGCCATGCGAGCGGGCCACCTCGTTTAGATCGGCCGCTGCCTCCGCCAGGGTGATCAGGAGCGTTCGTTCTTCGTGACGCGCGCCTTCCAGTAAGAACTGCAAGCCAAGCGTCGTTTTGCCGGTCCCGCTGTTGCCCTCGACCAGATAGAGATGGCGGCGCGGCAGACCACCCATTAGTATCTCGTCAAGTCCGGCAATGCCTGTCGTGATTTGAGGGGCAAAGGTCGGCTGATTATCGTTCGTTTCTTGGTCGTAATTCATCCTGCACGTCCACTGTGCTGCTCCTCCTGACCTGAAGCACGAGATCCTACCCGCTTTCTGGCAATTCTACAACATTTGGCGCATAGCGCCGCGACAAGGCTGAGGGGGTTGTTGGTGTGAGGAAGAGTGGATGCCTAGCGTGGCCCCGCATTGAGGGACAGTGTAACCAGTTTTCGATTTCTAACCAATCTCTGATACAGGTCTGGCACGATTTGTTAAAGGATCTTCATTATCTTCACTGTTTGAACGGCCGTTTGGGTCGATATTCCACGAGCTAAAGAAGGAGTTCTGCGATGGATCGGTTAAGAGTTTACATTTTGCGGCTCATTTCGTTCGCCGGAATGGCACTTTTGTTGACCGTATTGGCGCCTGGCGTCGCCTCAGCGGACGTCTTAGCGCAGGAGGACGATGACTCCGAATTTCCGGAAAACGTGGTCACGACCACGGTGACGGTCAATGCCAACCTGCGTGCGGCGCCAGGACTTAATGCCGACGTAATCGAGGTGCTGCCGGCGGGGACGGTCGTGGGCTTTACCGGCTTTACGGACGGAAGCGGTGACTGGATACAGGTGGATCCCGTCGATGCACCGTTGGGCTGGATGCATCACACGGTGCTGACGTCTGTCCCCGAAGGCTTGCAGGTTCGTCCGGCGGACCTGCCGGAGCCGGAGGACGAGGAAATTGGACCGCAAGACGAGGACGATTTCGCCAAGAACGTGGTTACCGGCGAGACGCTCTTCAGAGTCTACTTGCGCAGCAGTCCGGAGCAGCAGTTCAACATCATTGAGACGCTGGACGTTGGCACAGTTGTCGGTTTCACGGGATTCACGGACGGCAGCGGCGACTGGGTGCAGGTGGACCCCGTTGGCGCGCCCGTGGGCTGGGTCTGGGGTGAATTTCTGACCAACGTGCCAGAC
>CAYSMQ010000168.1:0-3172 GCA_964432035.1 uncultured Ardenticatenaceae bacterium | reverse complement strand
AGGTTCGTCCGGCGGACCTTCCTGAGGAAGCCAAGGATGACGCGGCAGATGATGGCCCGTCAGATGAGCAAGCGCAAGATGCTGAGTTTGCCACGAACGTGGTAACGACGGCGGTGACTGTGAACAGCAATCTGCGCGCCGCGCCCGATCTGGACGCCGAAATCTTGGAGGTGTTGCCTGCAGGAACGGTGGTTGGCTTTACGGGCTTTACCGACGAGAATCGCGCCTGGGTACAGGTAGACCCGCTGGGCGACGCGCCGGTGGGCTGGGTCCATGCCTCACTGGTCGGCTTTGTGCCCGAGGGTCTGCAAGTGGCCGAACTAGATTAAGGAGTGAACGTAGCACAATGTCATGATACAATGGCGCTTAATGATTTCAATCCTCATCGTCGAAGATCACGGGACCGTAGCGGAAATGATCGCCCGTTTCGTGGAACGTTATATCAAAACGGCCAGAACAGAAATCGTGGGAAGCGCCGAGGCTGCCCTGGATTATTTGGCAGGCATCGATCCCGGTACCGGCGAATCGGCGCACCCGGACCTGGCCCTCATTGATGTTTCGCTGCCCGGTATGAGTGGCATTGATCTGGTCAGTAAATTGCAGGCAGATTTTCCAGCCATTCAGTGTCTCATGTTGTCTGGGCACAAGGAGCCGGCGTACGTGCGACGTTCGCTGGAGATGGGGGCGCGGGGCTATGTAGCCAAGGGCAATCCGCCGGCGATTGTGGAGGGGGTGAAGCAGGTGTTGGAGGGGAAGGTATATGTGAGTGAGGATGTGGCCGGGTAGAGGGATTGGAGATTAGAGATTGGGGGTGTGGGAGTTGGGTTAGTGTTTGAGTGAGTTTGGGGTGGATGGTGGACGCTTTGGGAGCTGCGCCTGTACACTGGTAACATGAGGAAGATTCTAATTTTGGCGTTGGTTCTGCTTCTGCTTGGCGTTGGAGTCGCGCCGCAGGTGATGGAGCCCGTGACGGATGGCGAGCAGCAGCCGGGGAGTAATGCCGTTGATGACGTCAGAAACGTAATTTTGTTCGTTGGCGACGGAATGGGGCCGGAGCATGTGCGTGCTGCGCGGCTCTTTCTCGGCCGCCCCCTTGTTTTCGAGACGTTCCCATTCCGCGGCAGCATGACGACCGATTCGGCAGATGGTATCACCGACTCGGCAGCGTCGGCGACGGCGATGGCCACAGGGCATCGCGTCAGGAACCGGGTGATTAGCGTTGCGCTACCGGGCGACGGTCGCGCACTGCCCACGGCGTTGGAAATGTGGCAAGATGAGGGCAAGCGTACGGGCCTGGTGACGACATCGACAATTAACGACGCGACGCCGGCGGCATTCGCCGCCCACGAGCAGCTGCGTTATTACACGGCGCGTATCGCGCGTGATATGTTTGAGGATGCGCAACCCAACGTGCTGTTCGGCGGTGCAGGTGATGGGGTCTCAGAAGAGCTGGCGAGCGAGTCCGGATATACGATCGTGCGCGATTTGGCGGAGATGCAGGCGTTGGATACGGTGCAAGTGACGCACGTGTCCGGCCAGTTTGGTGAAGGCCCACTACCGCCGATAAACGGGGAGCGCGCGCCGCTACCTACGCTGGCGCAGATGACGGCAACGGCGCTAGACGTGTTAGACGAGGGGCAGGAGGGTTTTTTTCTGCTGGTGGAGCAGGAGGGGACAGACTCCTATAGCCATAGCAATGACCTGGCGTTGATGGTCGACGCGGCGATCGAGCTGGAGGATGCGGTAAATACGGCGCTGGACTGGGCCGGGGATCGCAATGATACGTTGTTGCTGGTTACGGCTGACCACGAAACGGGCGGTCTGCGCATTGTGCAGGATAACGGCGCGGGCGAGCTGCCAGACGTGAAGTGGGAGGCGGGATCGGGACACACGGCGACGCCCGTGCCTATTTACGCACGAGGCGTCCGCGCGGCGCGGGTGGGCCTGGTGAACGACGTAGTCGAGCTGCATCCACTGCTGAGTCGGGGGACGCTGGCGTTGGAGTATGAAGCGTATTTGGCGTTGTTTTGGGGCAGGGAGACGGCAGACTAGAGATTAGAGATCGGAGATTGTGCCATGAGCGAGCGTAAGGTCGAAGTGTATGGAAGCATGGATTGTCCTTATACCTATTTGGCAACGTACCGCCTGCGAGGGTTGTGGTCACGGATTGAGGGCACGGTGAAAGTAGTATGGCGCTGCCTGTCTTTGGAATACATCAATAAGCGTCCGGTGGTGCAGCCGTTGATTGCGGCGGAACGGCAGCTTTTTGCGCAGATTGAACCAGATTTGCCGTATGAACCGTGGGCGCGTGAAGATTGGGATTGGCCCGTGACCATGTGGCTGGCTTCGGAAGCGCTGGCCTGCGCGCAGCTGCAAAATGCGGAGGCGGCAATGGCCATGAGCTGGGCCTTGCGCCACGCGTTCTTTGGCGAGAGCCGTAATATCGCTTTGCGCCACGAGTTATTGGCCATCGCCAAGGAGGTGGCCCAGCGCGCGCCGCTGGATGTGGGACAGTTTAAAGTTGACTGGGACAGCGGGCGCATGAAACCGGCCGTGATCGGCGAGAGTCGCCACGGGTGGCGCGAACTAAAGCTGGAGGGAAGCCCCACATTTATCCTACCGGACGGTCGCCGCGTGACGAATCCGGCGCTGGGTGAGATCGATTTCGACGAAGAGAATTATGTGTTGCGGGAGTATGAGGGGTTTGAGGGAGATGTGGAGGCGGTTTATGCGGAGTTGTTGGAGATTGGGGATTAGAGATTGGAGATTGGTTGACTGGAGACTGAATACAGTGCCTGGGAGATGATGGTATGGCGCGGAATGATGAAGTAAGTGTGGCGTCGCAGTATCACGAAGGGACGAAGCATCCGGGTGGGCGCTTGATGGATCGTTATCATCGCTATACGGGGGAGCGACCGCATTTATTCAAAGAGTACGAAGGTGGGGAGCGCGTGGCGTTGCCGGTGGATAAGTCGCCGGGGGAGATGAGCGCCTTGCAGGCCATTGCCGCGGACGGCGACAGAGACGTGCCTGCGACGGCGGACCTGGGGACGGTGGCGCGATTGCTTTACTTTTCAGCCGGCATCACGAAACGCATCGACACCGGCCCGCGGGCGGGGACAATTCTATTTCGGGCTGCGTCGTGCACGGGCGCACTCTATCACATCGAGCT
>CAYSMQ010000167.1:6915-9990 GCA_964432035.1 uncultured Ardenticatenaceae bacterium | reverse complement strand
TGACGGACCGGGCGTTGGAATTGGTCGAAGATAAAGATGTCCCCGTTGGCGTGGTAATCCGCATTGCACATGACCTGGAAGACGCCATTGTGGAAACGGCCTTTGAGCGTAATGCGGACCTGATGATCATGGGCTGGCGTGGCGAGAGCGAAGCGCCAGATACGGCCGTGGGGCAGCACATCGACGCCATTATTGACCGTGTCAATTGCCGGGTGCTCATTGTGCAGCAAGAGCTTCACGCGGTGCCTAATTCGATTCTGATTCCCGTGCTCGATCCGCGCCAGATCCGGTTTGCGCTGGAGACTGTTGGTCTCTTGACCGGCGACAACACGGCACACAAGGAAATCCTACATGTATTCTCGCCAGATGCGCCACAGGGTCATCGAGAGAGTCTGATTAACGATCTACAAGACCAGGTGACGCTGTTTGAGACGCGCTATCCTAAGTACAAGGGCACGCTGACTTACAAGACGGTCGTTGACGACGATCCCGTAGAGGTAATCACCCGCGAAGCTCATGGTCATGACTATGTCATTCTGGGTGCCACGCGCGACAGTTGGCTCAAGCAGCGCTTCTTCGGTAGTAAGCCCACACGCGTTGCGCAGAACATCGACGCCCCGGTGGCCTTGATCCGTCCGCGAGCCCCCTTCCTGGGCTTTGGCCTGCATCAGTTCTTAAGCTATGTGCGAGGTGGTTATCGCGATATTGAACCTTCTTCGGAAAGCATGTTGCAGGAGCAAGGATTACTGCGGCCCATAGCTGAACGGTTTACGGGTGAGCTGGAAACGGGTGTAAATACGACGCGCTTGCTGATTAGCGGCGTGCTGTCAGTAATTGCCGTCATCCTAATGTACATTGGGGACGGTGAGACGCTTACCTGGGTCGGGTCCATATTGTTCTTGATCTCCCTGTTCTGGTTTACCTGGATCTCCATCAGACCAGAAGCTAGCCCCCACATTGAGCCTTAGAACGATAACGGTTCTGCGTGTGGTTGGCTGCTGACGCCTGCCAGTCCTAAGAAGTTATCGTACTGTGGAAGATCGCCGAGAACGGCAACCATGTCGCCGGCTTCAAGTTGAGTGTGCGCGGCAGGGTTCGGCATCATGTTACCGTCGCGCAAGACGGCGACGATTGAGGCGCCGGTCTGCTGGCGAATCTCGCACTGGATAATGCTCTTTCCAACCAGCGGGCTGCCGGCGGGCAGGGTGACCCAATGCAACTGCAGCAGTTGCCGCGCATTTTGCAGGTGCGATACTGTTGAATAATCAGGATGGAGTTGGTAGAGGGGCGCGTATAATTCCTGGCGCACGGCGTCGGTAAATTGCTGAATGTCGCGCGCCGAGAAGCCCACGTGCAGCAGCGCCTGGCGCGTGATCTCTAATCCGGCCTCAAATTCGGGCTGAACCACTTCGTAGATGCCCGCCTCGTGTAATTCTCTAAGCTGGTCGGGCCCTTCCGCTCGGGCCACGATGTGCATGCCAGGATTATGACGTTGCGCGTGGGTGGCGACGGCGCGAGTTACGACAATTGAAGGCGCGGTCGCCACGAGCAGGCGGGCCTCAGAAATGGATGCCGCTTCCAGGACAATCTCCTGCATGCCATCACCGTAGATGACCGGGAAGCCTTGCTCACGGCACTCATCTACGCGCTGCTGGTTTATCTCAATGGCCACGAAGGGCAGTTGCAGATCGTAGAGCACGCGGGCGATGTATTGACCAACCCGTCCGGCGCCGATAATGATGATGTGATCTGTCAGCTCCCCTTCTGGAAGCGTGACCGTATCAAGCTGCGGCGTGTCCAGGAACCGTTTCTGTAACCGGTAGAGGGGCTCGACGGCGCGGGTGACAAAGGGAGTCAGGATCATGGTCAGCACGGCAATAGCCAGGATGAGGGAGTAAAGTTCGTTACTGATGGTGTTGGTGCTGATTCCCACGCGGGCCAGCACAAAGGAGAACTCGCCAACCTGGAAGAGCCCCAGACCCACGGCGATGGGCGCCACATTGCCATAGCCAAAGAGGCGCGTCAAGCTGCCAAAGATGGCGGCCTTACCCAGCATGACGAGCGCGACGAGGAAGAGAATGACGCCGATGTTTTCCAGGAAGAAGGCGGGGTCGAGCAGCATGCCCACAGAAACAAAGAAGAGAAGGCCGAATAAGTCACGCAGTGGAATGATTTCGCTGAGCGCCTGGTGGCTGTGTTCAGACTCGCTGAGCACCAGGCCGGCGACGAAGGCGCCAAAGGCAAAGGAGAGTCCTACGAGATAGGTGGCGTAACCGATGCCCAGGCCGATGGCTGTTACCGATAGCAAAAAGAGCTCGCGCGAGTTCCAGCTCGCGATGTAGGACATGAGACGCGGCAAGAGGCGCGTGCCGATCAGGATCATGGCGCCGAGGAAGACGGCGGCGCGCAACGCGGCAAAGCCCAGGACGGGAAGACCGGCGTCCAGATCGCTGAGCTGGGGCATGATGATCATGAGGGGCACGACGGCGAGATCCTGGATAATGAGCATGCCGATCATGATGCGACCGGAGAGTGTTCCCAGGCGACCCTGGTCCATGAGCGTCTTGAGAATGACCATGGTGCTGGAAAGCGAGATGAGCGCGCCCAACCAGACCGCCTCATACCAATCCCAGCCCAACAACGTGCCCAGTCCATAGCCCAGGGCCATGGTGAGTAGCATCTGGATCGGCGTACCAAACAGCGCGATGCGCCGCACAGGTTGCAGCTCCTTCAGCGAAAACTCGATGCCTAAGGCGAAGAGCAACAGGGCAACGCCTATTTCGGCCAGAAGCTCGATATCGTGTATGTTGCTGACGGTGTAGCCGCCGGTGTAGGGGCCGAGTAAAACGCCGGCGAGAATGTAGCCCAGGATAAGCGGCAGCCGCAGGCGTTGGGCCATGAGACCGCCCACGAGCGCGGCGACGACGATGGTCGCGATATCTGCAGCAATTCCCATACTTTCCATATCGTTATCCCATTAAGCACACTTGGGTCTGGTATGTTAAACTATTGTACTATGAGTACAGAGTGGTCGAACACTACACGCGTCGTCGTCGTCTTGCTGGCTCTGGCCCT
>CAYSMQ010000167.1:0-6905 GCA_964432035.1 uncultured Ardenticatenaceae bacterium | reverse complement strand
TCGTGTCGCCGCTGGTCGATGCCATCCTCGTCGCGGCGCTGCTGGCTTATCTTCTGGATCCGGCAGTGCACTGGATAATCAACCATAGCAACGCCACGCGCACGCAGGCGGCGGCAAGCGTCTTTATGCTCACCATGGTCATTATTGTGGCCATCCCGGCAGCGGTAGGGACATTTGCAGTGAACTCAATTGGGCGTCTGGGCAGCGATCTTCTAAGGGCTGTAGAGCAGATAGAAACATGGTTGCTCCAACCAATCCCGATTTTTGGCTTTCATCTACAGCCGCAGCAGCTATCGGAGCCCTTAGAGGGGATAGGCACGTCACTGCTGGCCACTTTGCCGGCGGGCTCGCTGAGCATCCTGTCTAGTGTAACGACTAATTTGCTGTGGGTTATCGCTGTGCTGGCCATGTTCTATTATTTACTCAAGGACGGCCCCAAGATTAAGCCCTGGGTGGTCACCATTGCGCCCGAGGCCTATCGTTCCGAATATGCGCGGCTCTTGGACGAGATCGATGAGGTGTGGGGCAAGTTCCTGCGCATCCAGCTGCTCATGTTTTTCGTGATCTTCATGCTGATGGCCATCGGCACGTTGCTCATTGTGGGGCTTTTCCGCTTTGGTCTTTTGCGCTGGTCACCGCTGGGATTCATTGCACTGCTATTGGCCCTCTACACGGCGATCCAACAGCTGGATAATCTCTGGATCCGGCCCCATATTCTTGGCAAGCAACTACGGCTACATCCCGGTGTGGTGTTTGCCGGCCTCGTCGGCGCCCTGATGGTCAGCGGCTTATTGGGCGTGCTGCTCGTCGTGCCTCTGCTGGCGACCGTTAAGGTTGTGGGACGGTACATCCATTGCAAGCTTCTGGGGTTGGAGCCCTGGCCTGCTCCCGCAGGGCAGCCTGCCGGTGAGGCCGTGGAAGTGGAGGGCGTTGCCTCTCCACAAGAACCGGATCAGGAGAAAGAACACGCTTACCAGCCCTGACGTATTAGGGAGCCACTCCCCATTGCCCACGTTCACACAAATCACCATCCTTTAGCCCATGAAAAAGCACAACTGGCAAGATTACAAGGCAACCCAGCCCGAGGGCAACCACACGGTTGTCGGCACGGTGAAGATACGCGAGCGTATTTGGAGCCCGCAATTAAGAAACCGGCGTGACATCTATGTTTATCTACCGCGGTCCTACGAAGATGAACGCCGGCGCTACCCGGTTCTCTACATGCACGACGGTCAGAATCTCTTCGACGAGAGCACGAGCTATGCTGGAGAGTGGCGCGTTGACGAGACGATGGAGCGATTGAGCCACGCGGGTATCGAGGCTATCGTCGTCGGCGTGCCCAACATGAAGAAGGAGCGCCTCCTGGAGTACAGTCCTTTTGACGATCAACGCTTTGGGCCCGGGCGCGGCGACCGCTATCTTTCCTTCCTGGCGGACACGGTGAAGCCGTTGATCGACCGTGACTTTCGCACCCTGGACGAGCGACGGCACACGGGCGTGATGGGCTCGTCAATGGGCGGGCTGATCAGTCTCTATGCCTTCTTTCACCGGCCGAAGGTGTTTGGGTTTGCCGGGGTCATGAGCCCTTCTTTCTGGTATGCCAACCGCGCCATCTACGCCTACGTGGAAGCGGCGCCATACATACCCGGTCGCATCTATCTGGACGTGGGCACGCGTGAGTACGGCGGCAGCGTGACGGAGAAGGCGGCGCGCCGCCAGTCGCGACGGCACTACGCCGGCGTGCGCCGCATGAAGCGCATCCTGGTCAAGAAAGGCTACCGGTTGCGGCAGGAACTGTTGGTCGTCGAAGAACGCGGCGCGGGGCACAATGAGCCGGCGTGGGCGCGCCGGCTTCCGATGGCCTTGCAGTTCTTGATTGAGGGTACGTCTTAACGTCCAAAGCCACGGCTTCCGCCGCCGCCACTGCGACGCGAGCCGCTACTACGACCGCTAAATCCCGAGCTACGGCTGGACCCCCAACTACTGCGTGACGAGCGGCGTCCCCCGCCAGAAGAGCCACGATAGCTACCCCCGCCGCCGCCGGAGGCCGCCTCATCCAGGATCGCTTCCATTATTTCCAAAGACGTCTTCGCCGCAACCTTGCTGGCGCCGCTCGCGCCGCGCCACACCAGCTGGAATGGCGTATCAGTCACGTCGCCTACTGCCAGCTTCAGCGTATTTGTCAACGTATCGTTGGCCTGCTCTAGCCTTGCCGCCAGCGTGTCGGCTAACCCTTGCAGAGACGGCGCGTGCTCGCCGGGGCGCTCTGCGGGTTGTGATGTTGTGGACGGTCTTTCAGGAAGGCGCGCCGCGCCGGCTGGGCGACGTCGCAGCGGTCCGGGGAACCGCGATGGGTCCGTTCTGTGCTGCGGCTGGGCGATGATGACCGGGCGCGTCCACGATGGCAGCGCGGCGTCCATCTGCGCGGCTTGCGCCAGCACCACATCTTCCACGTCCAGGGCCACGGCGTAAGCAAAGTTGCGGTCCAGAATCCGCTGCGCTGCCTGTTCGTCTCCGTACTGTTGTAGCTGGCGCAGATATCGCTCAAACGCGCGCCAGCGAGCAGCCTCTTCGGCGCCCACGTCGCTGCGCTGCGGCATCCAGCGGCTGACGACGACGAGTGCGAAGCCCACGACGACGAGGGCCAACGCCGGCGCCGCCGCGACGAATCCCAGGTCTGAAAGGTAAAAGAACAGGGCTGCTAACGCCAGCCCACCCCCACCGAGGACGATCCATTGACCGTAGACCAGCCAGCGCCGCCGGGCGTCCTCTGGCAACTGGTCAAAGAACGCTATCGCTTCCTCGCCCATTTCGACGTAAGCCTGGGGAATGATTTCTGGCAGGTGGCGGGCGACCTGGGACAAGGGCCTGAGTTCTGTGTTCAGGTGCGGTCGCAACCCGTTGAAAAGGATGACCATGTGGTTGGGAATGTGTACCGTGTCGCCCGCTTCTGTCTCAATTTCCTGCCCTTCGACCAGGTCATCGTCCCAGTTACGCGCGACTCTAACTGGATCCGACAGGTCGATGCGCAAAAGGCCGAGGGTTGCCAGATGGAAGAGAGAGGCGAGCACGCCTTTGGGCGTCGGTTTTTCGTCGAGTAGATAGGCCACGATGCCGGGCGGTAGATCTGAAGGCGGTTCGCTAAGATAGTCAGGGGTCACACCAGACTCTCTATCTCGTCCCCACAGATACCAGATAATGCCCACGGCTGACAACCCGCCGACCAGCAGCATGAGCCCGACAACGCCGAAGGCGAGCTGCAGGCGGGCGCGTCGAATCTCCTCCTGGCGAAAACGTTCCTGGATGGCGTCTGCTTCGGCGACGGCGCTTTCCATTTCTTGTTGCCACACAGGTTTGGCGCCCGCAGTGGCGCCGGGAGGGAGGGAGAGGCGCACTTGCCACGTCTCTCCTGGCGTGAGGGAGCCCTCGTGTGTGATTAGCAGACGACCATCGTCTAACGTCTGGACCGCGCCGCCTTCGACGTCGACGTCTTGTGGCGTCGCCGTCGCCGGTAGATACACCAGCACGCGAGCCTCATCCACCGGTACGTCGAACCCGGAAACGGCCGTCCAGGACAGAACCTGGGCCTCCTCTCCCACCTGTACTACGCCAAACGCTGTGTAACTCAGGACGAACGTTGTCTCCTCGCCTCGAACAAGCGGCGGCGCAGTCCAACCCACGTGCATGCGACCCGCGACGTCCTCGTCGACGATCACGCTACCCATGCCGCGGTTGACTGAAACCCAGGGGCGTGGGTCGGTTCTTTCTTCGACCCAGGCGCAAGACTCGCAGTCCGGATCAAATTGCGGAAGCATGGCGTACGGTTCCTGTCCTTCGGAGACGGAAAAATTGGCAAAGCCATCGACGTAGGCCAGGGGGATGGTCCGTTGTCCGCCATAGAGAATGCCTTCCTCCACTGCCACCGTCTGGCGCTCGACGATATCGATGACGCCGCTTTCTGTAATGTCCAACTCTACCTCGACGGCGCGCAGACGATAGACGAGCTCGGCGCTATCTTCGGCTCGCTGCCATGGTTGCACCGCCTGTTCCACCAACCCGTGAGGAAAGCCGACCATGACCTGGAATGCAGTCCCGTCTGCAATCTCACTTTCGGCGACAAACGTCGCCTGTCGATCATCTGTCTCCACGTCAAACGGCGGGCCGAACGCGTGCGCTTCGAGCGTAGAAGCATCGGCGCCTTCCGGCAGCGTCACCGTCACCGTGCTGGAACGCACGGGCACGCCGCTGCGATCGGCGGGCACAGCGCGCCACTCTAAGATGTCGCCGTCGTCGTAGATCCACAAACCGCCTATGACGTCGTACTCCAGTACGAACGTGCGCGATTCTCCCGGCGTGGTTTGTTCGTACATCCACTCTACAAAAACTGCCTGCTGCTCATAGCTGACGCCATACGTTCCGGCTTCCTGGGGCGCGCCGCTCACCTGGCGCAACGCTTGCCCGGCGGCGCTAACCTGCACATCGCGAATTTCAGTAACGTAGTCGAGGGGAATCTCGGCGAACGCGGTGCGAAATGATTCGTTGAACAGGATTTCCTGTTCTTCGCGCACGTGGAGTGTGCCGTCGGCTTGCACGTCGATGTCCACATCATAGCGCAGGTAGACGACAGGGTCGCTGCCCTGCGCTGCAAGGAGCGGCGCCCCTATCGCTGCCAGCAACAACGTAGCGAGTATGAAGACAAGCGACAGCCGTCTGACAATCATGGTGGTCTCCCAAAATCCGGATGGTAAGCCTTACTCGCCGATTATATCATCAAAAACTGCTGGCATCTTCGGCGGCGTTGTGCTACCGTGGAAGCCGTCTTGCGTGCCGGGAGGAGCGCCGTGGCGCCCGACCTGGCGCGTGTGTTCCCGAAATTCAATTTAACAGCAGGTGCTACCATGGAGAAAAAAAGAATGTATCGCTTCGTGTTGTACGCTGTTCTATTCGCCGCCCTACTGGGCCTTTCTGTCGCGGCGCAGCCGGCGCAGGCGCAGGATAATAATCTCTTGCAGAATCCCGGGTTCGAGGGCTCGTACAGCGCCTACAGGCCACAAACGGGGCAGGAGCACGCCGATTGCCCGCACGGGATCTGTAACACGGTGCAGGTGCCGCATGGCTGGCGCCCCTGGTGGGTGAAAGCACGCTCTTCAGATGCCAATCCGGAATATAAGGCGGCGGCGCCTTTCGCCAGTCGCATTCACTCCGGCTCCAACGCGGGGCAGTATTTCACGTTCCACCGCACGCATGAGGCCGGATTTATGCAACAAGCCAACGTACCGGCTAACGCCGTCGTGCAGTTTAGCATCTGGGGTCAAGCGTGGCTCACAAATGGCGATAGCGCGACCTCGGACAGCAACGTTTTCATTAATATGCGGGTAGGCATCGATCCCACCGGCGGCACCAATCCCACCAGCCCCAACATTGTATGGTCCGGGAGCGCCAATCCTTTTGACGCTTACCAGCAGTTCTCGGTGCAGGCCCAGGCGCAGGGTAGCCAGGTCACCGTATTCACCTACTCGCGCGCCGAATACCCGTTGAAGCACAACGACGTTTACTGGGATGACGCCACACTTTTCGTGGTTGGCGATCAACCGGCGCCCCCGCCGCCACCCGCCGAGGAACCAGGTGGAGAAGCGCCGCCGCAGCCGGCGGGCGGCGTGCATGTGGTGCAACCCGGCGAAACGCTTTCAATGATTGCGCGGCAATACGGAACCACGGTCGCCGAGATCGCCGCGGTTAACAACATCGCCAACTTGAACATTATCCACTCAGGCCAGCAGATTACCATACCCGGCGCTGCGGCGCCTTCTGAACAGCCGGCGCCCCCACCTCCGACCGAAGGCCTCCGCGCCACGACGCAAGCCAACTTGCGCCTGCGTTCTGGCCCCGGCACAGGTTTCCAAATTCTGGACGTAGCGCCTTTTGGCACCGTCGTATCTGTAACAGGACGCAATGCGAGCAGTGATTGGATCCGCGTGGAGTACCAGGGACGCGTAGGTTGGATGGCTGCCTGGCACACGACGATTAGCGGCGGCAGCATCAGCTCGGCGCCGGTCGTTGGATAAGGTGCGCACAAAGGAGTAACGGCGCAGATGGAAGAGAAGCTGAAACAACTAAAGGCGCGTTTGCGCGAAGTGGATGACCTACAGTCGGTCGTTTCCTTGATGAACTGGGATCAGTCGACGTATATGCCGCCTGCGGGGGCTGCAGCGCGCGGGCGACAAATGGCGACATTGTCGCGGCTGGCTCAAGAGAAGTTTACCGATCCGGCCGTTGGTAAGTTGCTCGACGAACTGGAGCCTTATGCCCAGGATCTGCCCTATGATTCGGATGAGGCCAGCCTCATTCGCGTCACACGACGCGATTACGAGCGGGCCATCAAGATACCGCCCAGTTTCACGGCTGAATTTTACGAGCACACGGCGATCTCCTATAGCGTCTGGGCCGAAGCGCGCCCGGCCGACGATTTTAGCCAGGCGGAACCGTACCTGCAGAAGAGTCTGGAGCTAAGCCGGCAGTTAGCCAACTATTTCCCCGGCTACGAACACATCGCCGATCCGCTGATTGATCATTTCGACTACGGCATGACGGTGGCCACGATCCGGCCCCTTTTCAAGGAGCTGCGCGAACGCCTGGTGCCGCTGGTTGAAGGCATTACGGTGCAGGAAGAGGTCGACGATAGTTTCCTGCTCCAGACGTATGCCAAAGATGCGCAGTTGGACTTTGGGCAGCGCATCATCAAGCGCTATGGGTATGACTTTAACCGAGGGCGGCTGGACCTCACGCATCATCCCTTTATGACGAAGTTTGCCCTGGACGACGTGCGTATAACAACGCGCGTGGATGAGAACAACTTCAACGAGGCGCTCTTCAGCACGCTGCACGAAGCGGGGCACGCGCTCTAC